>NZ_LSSO01000049.1:0-5307 GCF_001645205.1 Brevibacillus sp. SKDU10
CGTTTAGTTTTTAAATTAAAATAATAATATACTGAACGTCTAGTTTTGTAAATGGGTTTATTTTATTTTCTTTTTTATTCATGTTAAGTATACTAAACGTATAGTTTATATTTTTGAAAGGGATGATTAATGTGCAGGGCAAAAGAGGGCGGCCGCGTAATGTCGAAACGCAGAAGTCTATCCTTTCCGCATCCTATGAGTTATTGTTGGAAAGTGGCTTTAAAGCGGTGACAGTCGATAAAATTGCAGATCGTGCTAAAGTTAGCAAAGCTACGATTTATAAATGGTGGCCTAACAAGGCTGCCGTGGTGATGGATGGTTTTCTTTCTGCTGCCGCAGCCAGATTGCCTGTGCCTGATACAGGTTCGGCATTCAATGATATTCTAATTCACGCCACGAGTTTAGCCAGGTTCTTGACAAGTCGGGAGGGGACCATTATTACGGAGTTGATAGGAGAAGGGCAGTTTGATTCAAATTTGGCGAAGGAATATCGTACCCGATATTTCCAGCCCCGTCGACTCCAAGCTAAGCACCTTCTGGAGAAGGGAATTCAGAGAGGAGAATTGAAAGAAAATCTCGATATTGAAATAAGCCTCGATCTTATTTACGGGCCGATTTTCTATCGTTTGCTCGTAACCGGCGAAAAGTTGGATGATTTCTATGTGCATGAATTGGTGATGAACGCATTTGAAGGAATCCGATCAACCTGAATAACATTTGCACACAATTTATGTACCACGAAATTGCCGATTCTCCACTCTCCCGATATATCCAAAGACGATATCATTCGTCATGCCCTTTCATCGGTTTAATATCACTAGGCGATGGAGACCACCGGAGAGTCGACAAGCACTTTTCGAATCCGTACCTAACTGAGTTGTAAAAAATCGGGAAGTATATATTGTAAGATTTTATAATTATCTAGTGAGTAATTAATCCCTCTAAAAGTCAAAGAGGACTGATCCACTTACGACATAAAGGATACACTTGTTTGGTAACTGAAAAATTACTAGAGCTGTTGGGATGGAGGAGACCAAAAAAGGTGTCTATTGTGATTTTGGGTGGGATGGATTTATGACTAATATTTACGGGGGTTGGAGGTCTGTTTGGAATGAATGTAACCGCTATGAATATTGGTTTGTTTTTAGTAATTGTAATACTTTTAGTTTCTTTATTTTTTACAAATAGAAAAAATCCCCAAAAATCGTCAGTTAAAATCTATATACTCAACATTATTATTCTGAGTATTATCTTAGGCAACTATTTCTACAACAACTATAGCGGACGTAACTCTATTTTTATACCTATCGTTTATATTCTGGTAATATTATTGAACCTCCAGCAAATTATGAGAGGATTAAAAAATAATAATTTGAAATAATTTAAAACCTGATTCTAGTATTAGGTACCTCTATAAATTCACATAACCATCCGTTCTGAGAATTACATTCTATTGGCATTATACGTAATAATATAAAAAAGGACAAAAAGATCGTTTATTCTTTTTGTCCTTTTTTAGTTACTTTCTACTATTGGCATGTCTGTCTATTATAGACGATGATCTGTGATTCAAAATCAATCATTAATGTTTTATTCACTACTTTATCCAGATGCCACCACCATTCCACAATTGACTCAGAGGAGTTTCTAAATGATAAATGACTTTCATATGATTATAAATCTCAGATGAGCGGAAAAATAATAGCTTATCATACTTCAATAAAATTCTTTTTTGCTCTTCTGATAATAAGTCTTTTTTTTGATAAAGGTTGCTTCTTACATGAAACCCGTGGAGAAACTCAAAGGGGATTATGAAAATGCTATCAGTACCTGTATCTAGATAGGTTTCTATATTTTCATTGTTTCATTATTTAATCAACTCCTTGATTTTTCCTAGTTTTTTATAACCTTATTTGAATTAAAGTGTCTAATTGGACCGTCTTTTTTGGAAATAGTTTTTTCCAATATTCCATCTTAACCAACTCCAGAGGTTAATTCTGGTTATATTAAGGGGATTACCGATAAATAATATGTATTAAATAATACCGTATTTATCCAGATCTTAACCAGCATTTATTCCTGCATAATAGAGGAATCTATTATTTATTTGTCCAGATTCAATTGACGAGTACATAACAGCAAAAAGATCGCTCTTCTCCTTACTAAGAGTAGTTAGTTAAGGTAGAGAACGATCTTTTTTTATTACACCTGTACAAAAAGAATAATCATTTACTACCAATCAGAAGCTACCAAAAAGTAAAGCTCGTTTTTTAAACTTAAACGTGTGCCAAGAGGTAAGCTTCTCTAAGTCTTTGAAAGTTTACACTTGATTCCACAAGATTGCTATTTAATCTTTCTATCTTTTGAATTAAATCGTCTGTTTTTGTTTTAATTTCAGAGAAAAATTGTGCTTTATTTATAACCTCATTTTCCCATCCAGCATGATAGATGGAACAAAGTGGAACGGGAGTTACAAATTCCTTAGGAACCCTATCTGTTGCCAGTACAAAATCAATCAATACATTTTCATTACTATTTTTAATTACGATCCAGTTATCGGGTTCTTCTATGGTTTTAATAGCAGCATACCCCTCCTTTTTTAACAAGATCAGAGCCTCATTTAGCATTTGAAACCATGATATGATCCATTCTTCGAAAAAGTTGAATTCATGGATCGTTGCGTCTTCAGAATAATATCCATATTCCTGCTTATTAAATGAAAAGTGTATCAAACCTAAGAGGTCTTCACCGTAGTCTTCTTTAAACTCTTCATACGTAAGGCGGGCTAATTCTGATTCAGACAAAGCAAGTTGATAATTAATGATGAACATAATAACTCCTTTCTAATAACCAAAATCTTTCAAAGTGTATCTGTGTGGACCATAACTAGTTTTAAGAACACCTTCACGGAAAGAAATAGTAATTTTTTCACCAAAGTATTCGACGACATGTTTACCTTCGTACGTTTTGCCGTTTTTAACAGCATCATCAAAAGCAAACTGAACGGCATCTTCAATCTGTTTGTTGGACCATTCTTTGTTGAAATAACTTCGTGGATGATTGATTGTCCCAGAAATATTTATTTCAACTTTTTCACGAGGTAATTTCTTTAGTAGAAAAGGGATTTCATCTTTCGCTTTATTAAAGACATGTCGTTTAGTTATATGTTTGACAAAGCCTTTGCTTAATTTATTAGTTCTACTTATTAATTCACCAGTATTCTTAATAATCTTGCTACCATTTTTTCCTATCAAGGTTCCAAAATACCCTAGGGGCAAAGATGGCTCTGCGAAAGATAGAATAACAGAATCACCTTGTACTTAGCCATATGTACTAGGTTGTCATTCTTTTTAGAAGTATCCGTCCGGATTTTTTGTGCTTTATCAGAGATATTAACAAATTCAATTGTCTCTCCTTCATACAGCACAACACGTTCAAGAGCTGGTTCAGAGCTGTCCATAGTAGATGAATATCTATAATGGCTATAAATGGTAATTGGGTTATCTGAAACATTACTAATTAAAGCTCTGCCATTAGGTGATAATTTTGGAGGTGTTGATGTATTCACAAACTCTCTGACAAAATTACCTTCGTCATCATAAATTTTATAATCAAATTTATCAGAGGAAGAAACTCGGATTTCTTTCAGACTTAATGGAAAGTCACTCAAATTATCAAAATAATAACTGTCACCCTTTTGCAATACTTGCTCATAAAAAGGAGGATCAGATTCATCCTCATTGAGGAACTGAAGGGGATGGTAAATGAATGTTACAGGCTCACTTGTTGACGGTGACACTACAATTGTTTCACCAGGATTTATTGAAGTGTTTGTTGTCTGTTTTGGATTAAGAAGACCGGGTTCTCCATTACTTTTGTATTTTACATACTTACAAGGATTTTTAGATGAAGCATTCGTTTGCAAATGAATTAATTTATTACTTATATTGGTAAGAGTCAACGATTCATCCAAAGCTAACTCGGTTCTGTTCAATGCAGGGGTATCACTATGTCTACCTGTTGTTGAATCAAAGGGGGCTGAAAATCTAATAGAATCACCCGAAATTGTGGTTACAACAACTTTTTCGCCCGGTTTTAAAAGAACGCCACTTGCTTGAGGTCCAGACCCCTGAGCTACTAAAGCTTTGATTAAATTATCATCAGAGTCATAAAGAGAATAATCATATTTAGGAGAGGGACTTTTCGTTCCTCCTTTAGCTTTCACATAAAATTTGAAATCTGAAGTGTTTGTAAATGTATAGCTTTCGTTTCCTTCTAATTCAACAATCCTCAATGCAGGGGTGTTAGGAAATGAGACTTTTACCCCTGTAGGGTATGTAAAGGTTACAGGTTCATCAGTAATGACTGTAGCGATCATTTTACCTTTTATAGATTTTCCACCTTGAGCATTTTCAAAAAACTCAACAGGTGCACCCTTAGTGTCATACTTTATATAGTGATAAAGATTATTTTTAGAGCTTGTTTCATTACTTGATATTGATACAGCAGTATCACTTTCAAATACAATTGTTTCTCCTTTATGTACAGTTACTTCCTCTTTTACTGCTGCGATTGCACGTTTATTACGCTTCTTGAAATCATCAACATTAGCTTCTATTTCTTCTGATTCTTCTATTTTTTCTACTTTTTCTAAAACAGTATTATCTTTACTTGTGGTGAAGTAGAACTGGAGGAAGTTTTTGAATTTGAAGAAATTATTGGTCAGAAATTAACTACTATTGGGTTAGAGTCCAGAGAATATTTTTTGCCGGTAACAGTGAATTTTGTTCGTATTAGTATGGATTTTTATGAGATGTTAGAGCTTTATTTTACTAAAGAATATCTTGATAAAAATAGGTTTCCTAATCTTTGTGTGAAGAAGAGTAAAACTTTAATCTTCAAAAGCATGAAAGAAACCTTATCATACAATTTATAAACTGAGAAGGCTTATTCCAACTTGAACGATAAGGAGGAATAAGCCTTTTTTGATATCCAGTAGATTTTATCACTGGCGTAAGTGGAGTATTAGCAATCATAGAGGAAATAAGAGGCTTCTGTTAAAAAGCTTAAGATTTACGGTATTGGGTGGACAAATTTGATATGGCTACAAACAAGGTGGAAACCTTATGGAATAGGAGATTAATGTATATATTGGTTAAACCTTAAAAATTGCAAACTAGAAATCACAGCGATTAACATTTGGGAATTGACCCTATAACTAATTGTAAGATTGAATGAATTATTCAACACCTACATCGTTAACAACAATGGTGTCTATGCTTTTTCTTACACACACGTATGCAAATA
>NZ_LSSO01000050.1:0-1279 GCF_001645205.1 Brevibacillus sp. SKDU10
TGAAGTGCACCCCTTAAAGTAGACATTGGAAAAAGCCCTGAGGTTATCCGATGAACTTTAGGGGGTGTATTTTTCATGGCGGTTAAAGGACAAAAATTTAAAAGTTATCCAGAATCATTGAAAATGGAAGCCATTCGTTTACACATTGAGGAAAGCTGGACGTACAAACAAATTGTAGAGCATTTGGAAATTCAGGACAAAGATCGCTTAAAAAAGTGGATGAGAAAGTACAGACAACAGGGTGAGTTTGGACTTCTAGATCGACGCGGACATCGTCAGACCTATATTGATCAGGATAGATATGTCCAAAAACTAAAGCGAGAGAATGAAATCCTAAAAAAGTGTTTGGAAATTTGGATGCGGGGGGTGTAAGGAAGAAGTATCGAATTGTGGAGAGCTTGTCTACAATATATCCGATTACTGATGTTTGTAAGTTGTTAGGGGTTTCGAGAAGTGGCTATTACAAGTACCTCTCTACTAGAAACTTGAATAGGGATAAATCAATGAAAAAACGGATCAGAACGATCTATGAACAAAGGAAAGGGATATACGGATATCGCCGAATTCAGGCTGAACTGTTACGCCAATTTGGTTGTAGAGTTAATCATAAGAAAGTATTACGCATCATGCAAAATCTGGGACTTAAATCCATCATTCGCCGTAAACGTGTCTATATGACTACCTATCAAGCAAAGGTATCGGATGGACGTGTTGCAGATAATTTACTCAAGCGTGATTTTACCGCTCAAGAGCCTAATCAAAAATGGGTAACTGACGTTACCCAATATCGAATTGGTGAGGAACGTATCTACCTTTCCGCAATCAAAGATTTATGTACTCATGAGATCATCGCCCATCATATCAGTACTCGAAATGACAATGCGCTTGTACTAGAAACTTTTAGGAAAGCATTTGAAATGCAAAAAGACGTGACTGGTTTGATCGTTCACAGCGACCAAGGTTCCCAGTACACGTCCCATGCATATCACAACATGCTGCCTACGGTTGGCGCCCAAATCAGCATGTCCCGACGGGGCAATTGCCTAGACAATGCCTCGATTGAAAGCTTCTTTTCTCATTTGAAAACCGAAGCCCTATATCCCTATGATATACGAGATCTTCAAGATGCTCAAAGGAGAATTGAAAATTACATTTATTTTTATAACGAAGAACGTCTTCAACTGAAGCTAAATAAACTGACGCCTAGCGAATTTAGGCGTCAGTTAGCGGCCTAACGGCCGGGGTTTTTCTTATTGTCTACAAAACGGGGGCTTGACCA
>NZ_LSSO01000051.1:0-10446 GCF_001645205.1 Brevibacillus sp. SKDU10
GATTGATATTTTTTAATCTGTAACTTTAATCTAATAAATAAAGGAGAGAGAAATGAGCAATTCAGACACTATTGTTACGCATGTAATACTCCGTATAAGTCGTTAATATCCATCAAACTTATACGGAGAAATTTAGAATAGATGGATGTGCCGACTTTGTATAAAAAGTAAAAAGTGTTGATATACAAAGGAGGAATTATCATGTCAATGATACAAGTTCAAGACTTAACTTTTTCTTATCCAGGTAGCTTTGACAATATTTTTGAAGGTGTAAACTTTCAAATAGATACGGATTGGAAACTTGGATTTATCGGTAGAAATGGACGAGGTAAAACAACATTCTTTAATTTATTATTAGGGAATTATGAGTATAGTGGGAAAATCATTTCTTCGGTAGAATTTAATTATTTCCCTTATCCAGTTTCGGATAAAAACAAGTATACTCATGAAATCTTTGAAGAAATTTGCCCCCAAGCAGAAGATTGGGAATTTCTTCGTGAAATATCCTATCTAAATGTTGATGCTGAGGTCATGTACCGACCATTTAAAACATTATCAAATGGAGAACAAACAAAGGTGTTGCTTGCTGCACTTTTTTTGACTGAGGGTCAATTTCTATTAATTGATGAGCCAACCAATCATCTAGACACTGATGCACGAAAGATGGTCTCTGATTATCTAAGGAAGAAAAAAGGGTTTATTTTAATTTCACATGACAGAATCTTTTTAGATGGATGCGTTGACCATATCTTATCTATAAATAGGGCAAATATTGAAGTTCAAAGTGGTAACTATTCTTCTTGGAAGTTAAATTTTGATAGACAGCAGGAACACGAAGAGGCAACAAATCAGCGTCTACAAAAAGACATAGGGAGATTAAAACAGTCTTCAAAGCGTTCAGCAGGTTGGTCTAATCAAGTGGAAGCTTCCAAAAATGGGACAACGAATTCGGGTTCTAAGTTGGACAAGGGTTTTGTAGGACATAAAGCGGCAAAGATGATGAAGAGAGCAAAGAACCTTGAATCAAGGCAACAAAAAGCTACTGAGGAAAAGTCAAAACTGCTAAAAAATGTGGAAAAAACTGAGGCATTAAAATTAGAAGCATTGGAATTTCAGTCAAATGAATTGATTGTTTTGGCTGATGTGTCTGTTAAGTACGATGACCAAATAGTGAATAAGCCAATTAGCTTTAAAGTTGAACAAGGTGACCGAATTGTACTTGATGGAAAGAATGGAAGCGGAAAAAGTAGTATCCTAAAACTAATTCTAGGAAATCCGATACATCATACAGGCTCAATGAATTTAGGTTCAGGCCTTATTATTTCCTATGTCCAACAAGATACTTCTCATTTGAAGGGACTGTTATCGGACTTTATTGAAGAGCATGAGATTGATGAAACGTTATTTAAATCCATCCTACGTAAGATGGATTTTGACCGAATTCAATTTGAGAAAGATATATCCCATTATTCTGGTGGACAAAAGAAAAAGCTGCTTATAGCTAAAAGTTTATGTGAAAAAGCTCATTTATATATTTGGGATGAACCGTTAAATTTTATTGATATTTATTCACGCATGCAGATTGAAGAGCTTATTCAAAGATTTAATCCCACAATGGTTATTGTTGAGCATGATCAGGCATTTCAACAAACGGTTGCAACAAAAACTATATCTATGTAGTTAAATATGAAGAATTGAAGATATAATCAGTAAATCAGGTTAATAAACTATATGGTGCTTTAGTGGAAGAACGTAGCTAAAATCAACAAACTTTTTTATGAAAACTAAACATAAATCTGTTAGAGAAGAATCCATTTTGATCAATCTTTTTTCAAAATGGATTCTTTTATTTATCGTAAAATACTGGTTTATGAGGTGTTTTTGAACAAACTTTATTTTAAAGCAACATAGGAAACCAGCAAACGTCCGAATACGAGGGAGATTCGGACGTTTCTACATAAATGACTGTTCAGCTAAGATTAGAAGGGAGAGTTACTCCTCCTTATCTTTTTTCCGGTAATCTTATCCAAAAGATAGCTCTATTGATTATCAAACTCCTCAGGAGCTTGAAGAAAAGATGCTTAGCAAAATTACCTAATGTCTCTGCTAAAATGTATCCAAGATATTGACTCTAATCTAGACAGGAACTAATAAACGTAATTCAACGGTATATCTGAAAATAATGATTGACAAGTGGGTGCCTCTTTTGATAACATACAAACCACTAAAGCGTAATGATTACGATTATCAATTAGGAATAAAACACTAATAGAAATGACTTCATCACTATAATTGAATTTTATTTTATCTATTCATTCTGCTAAAGATAGGAGTTTCATTTATTTTTACTAATGAATAAAATTGTGTGCGAAAAAATTTTTAAAAATGCCATATTTTATGCGATTTTTAGAAAGAACACTAACATACAAAACATTCATATCATTCAAAGAAGTTAGTTTAATTCGGGATGTAAATAGGGGGGGTTAAATTTGGTACAAGAATACGATAATTGGTGGCAAAAAGGGAATACTGGCGATCAGGAGATGGAAGACAGTCACCAAGAAGGATGGAAAAAAGTAATTACGCTTATTGACATCGATGATGTGAAAAACCGAGATGTTTTGGATTTCGGTTGCAATCAGGGTGGATTTTTAAGGACATTGTATGATACCACGCCCTTTTATAGCGCTTGCGGGATTGATTTAGCTAAAAAAGCGATTAGGGTTGCAAAAGAACGTGTCGCTGGGTATCCGATCGAATATTTTCAAACGGGAGATGCTGCTTCATTAGAAAGAAAGTTTCATACGGTGATCAGCACCTCAGTACTATATCTGATTGAAAATATAGATGAACATTTCCGCATGATTTCGAGTGTATTAAATGATGGCGGAGTCTATTATGCTTCTTTTGCTGATCAATCGAAAAATCCTAGCTTCGATTATATGAAAGAAAAGATAGATCAATTTGGAGCAACAAAAATGCAGAACAAGACGCTTACTGAGGTAGTGGATAGTCTGATCCAAAATGGATTTTCAGTCGAGCTGCTTAAAGAATACACTGAACCGGTATATAGTGTGACCAATTATAAAGAATTCTTTCTATCGGTTGATGATTATATTTTATCTTGTGAAAATTCTTATCTAATCAAAGCAAGAAAAACAGGAAGCAACGCTTAAAATGATTACGACACATTGCCCGAAAGCGGTAAAAAAGATCATGTGAAATAAAGGTAGTTACAATCATAAAGGATCAAAGCTCTAGCTTGAGAAAACACGATCGGTTATGCGGTACGACTCTATGGTATGTATTTCGTGTACTGCTGAAGATCAATGAATGACCGCTTTCCTGGGATCTTACGGCTGTTAGAGCGCTGGCTGCTTGTTCTCAAGTTCGAAGTGTTGCTTTGAATGAATCAACTGATTTCATCCTTGTAGAAAAGTGGCATGGGAAATGTCTGTCCGCCTTGCAAAGCAAAGTTGTACATCTTGACAGTACGAGGGTATGAAGTGGCACCATGTGCTTGCTCATCCCCTCGAGTTTTGCTGCAGACAACGACTTTTCCCTGCCCAAATTCGGTTTACTGTAAAAAATACACAAAGGGGTACACTTGTTCTCAGACGATATTGTCCTTTGAGTAGGAAATGTGAAAGGAATAATGATAACAATGAAAAAAAAGTTCGGGATTGTAATTTCTATGCTGGCTGCCATTTCTCTTGTGGGCTGCTTTTCTAATAATCAGGATGCATCAAAAAAAGATGAGAAGGCGACAGTAAATATCGCTATTTCAAGCGAGTCAAATGCTCAGAAACTAGATGCCACTTCTTATGATGCAGATATGGCTCTATATGGAGCAGTTTATGAGCCTTTAATCGAATATGGCGAAAAAGGAGCCTTCAAGCCTGGTCTAGCTGAGTCTTGGGAAATATCAGAGGACGGGAAAAAATATGTATTTCATCTAAAAAAGGATGTCAAATTTTCTGACGGCAGCGATGTAAATGCGGAGGCTGTGAAATTTACTATTGATCGAGCAAAAGCAAAGAATGAGACAAGCGCTTTGCAGACTCTGACAAATTTGAAAAAAATTGAAGTGGTCGATGATACGACAGTTGCGATGCATTTTACAAAAATCTCCAATCAAGTATTAGCTGAGCTGTGTCAGACTCGTCCATTAAGAATCATGAGTCCGCATTCTGTTGAGGGTGAAAAAGTTGATGGAGCATTCAAAGAGGCAATTGGTACTGGAGCCTTTACTGTGAAGGAAATCTCTGCCGAGCAAGTGCTGATGGAGCCAAATCCATACTATAATCATGAAAATCCAGTGAATTATCAGGTGAATTTCAAGACGATCGAAGACGGAAGCTCACGTACTTTGGCGCTTAAAAGCGGCGAGGTCGACGTTGTCGGAGGAACATTAGGCAGTATCACGGATAGTGACATCAATCCATTGAGAAAGGATAAATCTTATAATGTACATAAATTTGAAGGAACGATGTCGCATTTTCTAGCCTTCAATCCTGATAATCAAGTATTGACTTCCACTATCCGTAAAGGGATCGAATTGGCCGTCAACAAGTCTACATTATCGGATAAAAAGCTGGTTGGCTTATTCCGGGAGAACGTTAAATATGTTTCTACGGATAATCAAGAGAACATCCCGTATGATCTTAACAAAGCTAGAAGCATGTTTGAATCAGAGGGCTACCTAGAAAATGCAGAGGGTTATTATGAAAAAGCAAACAATGTGCTTGCATTTGATCTAGTTATCCAAACAACAGAATTTCCTGAATGGAAAGAACAGGCAGAAATTATTGAAAACGACTTGAAAAAAGCTGGGGTAAAAGTAAATATCAATATCTTTGATAGCGAAAGCTACTATGATGTTTTATGGAACACGAAAAAGTATGACATGATTTTTTATCGTACCTTTACTGATGCACTGCTGCCTTATAATTTCTTGAACTCACTTTATCATAATACTGCTGAGGGACATGGAGTTCTTGCAAATGACGAGAAATTGACGAATCTACTAGATGATTTTGCAGTTACAATCCAAGAAAAAAAACAGCAAGAGATATTCGACAATATTTTTAAACGTATTTCTGAAGAAACACTTGCTATTCCAATCGATTACAAAGATGAAAAATTTGTTACTTCAAGCAAAATTTCAGAATTCCATTATTCTGGCTTATCCGATGCACCAATCGATTTTAAAAAACTTGTGGTGAAATAAGATGAATAAAGGGTTTTTTTTCTGGAAAACTCTGCGTTTAGTCGTGAGTCTGCTGCTTTTTTCCTTTTTGCTGTACGAGCTTCTCTCCTTTTCGACAGGCGATCCAGCATTAGGTGTTCTCCGAAAGCTGGGGGTTCAACACGTATCCCAAGAAGCTATTGAAGAAATGAGAACTAGGCTAGGGATCGACGGCAACCTTTTGGATCAGTACTTTCGCTGGCTGCTTAATAGTTTAAAGGGGGATTTTGGAGATTCCTTTATGACAAATACACCGGTTTTGCAGATCATTGCAGAAAAAGCTGCGGTCACTTTGAAATTGATCGGAATCTCCTTTGTTATTTGTATTGTTTTTTCTCTAAGTTTGGGAGGCATGATCGGGAATTTTCCTGCTTTGAAATGGCTGAGACAGCTTCTTTCTGTAATGTTGTCGTTTCCTATTTATTGGATCGCTATATTGGCTATCTTTATTTTTGGAGTCCAGCTAAAATGGTTCCCTTTTGTAGGCAGTAGTTCTGGCAGGCATCTCATCTTACCGATATTCGTTATCTGCTTTTCTGAGGGATGTTATCTATCCAAAATGGCAAGTGATTTAATTGTATCTTCAGCAACCAGCGAGCAGCAGATTATTGCCAAGTTTAGGGGGATCAAGTGGTATTATCGGTTTTATTATCAATTGAAGGAATTGTTCGTACCGCTGATTTCTCTTTACGGCAATAGCCTGATACATCTTTTCGGAGGGACGGTTATCGTCGAGATCATATTCAGTATTTCTGGCTTAGGAAAGCTTTTGATGGATGCCATCTCTACGAGAGATTATCCAGTTATTCAAGGGATCACCTTGATCATTGCTTGCGTTACCTTTTTATTGAATTATTTCGTCGATTTATTGATCCAAAAAATTGATATGAGAATACAACTCGATCAAGGAGGAGAATGATGAAGAAGCATATCGTTGTTTTTTTCGCTTGTTGCATTGTTCTTACCCTTATCTTCGTTCAATTAAAAGACCCTTATGCTATCGAGAAGAGCAATAGTTTGCAAGGGATGAGCTGGAGCCATTGGTTTGGGACAGATTATTTGGGAAGAGATTTATTTAGTCGGACTTTTTATGGCAGCTTCTATTCTTTGCTGCTGGCCGTTTGTTCTTTGTTCGGAGTCGTTTTGGTCAGCTTGATACTAGGTGGGATATCAGGTCTTGTTGGCGGGCTGGTCGATTCCAGTATAACGACCTTTGCGGATATTCTGATCAGTATCCCATCATTGATTTTGACGCTGGTTTTTACAGGACTTTTTTCAAATTCGATTTTTACTGTAATGGCTGCGCTAATCATAAGTTGGTCAGGCAAGTACATCCGCTATATCCGAAACTTAGTTCTGAATATCCGCAAAGAAGAATTCATCCTTTTGGCTCCTTTGAGGGGATCGTATGGAAAGCATACATTGTTTTACCATATCATTCCTAATATTTTTGCAGAATTACTTTCCTTATTTCTAACCGATATCGGCAAAATCATTTTGAGTATCTCCGGACTGTCTTTCTTAGGCATAGGTGTACAACCGCCAACACCAGAACTAGGAACGATCCTTTTTGATGGAAAAGCCTACTTCTTCGTAGCGCCATGGATATTTATTTTTCCAGGAATCATTTTGAGTGCGATCGTGCTCATAACTCAATTCATCAGCAGCAAAATCAGGAAACGGTGGGGAATAGCCTATGATTGATCTGTCGAATTGTTCTGTCTATTTCAAAGAGCAAGCACTGCTAAAATCGATCTCACTGTCGGTTTCTAAAGGCGATTTCTTTTGCCTGATCGGTGAAAGCGGGGGTGGGAAAACCTTACTGGGCAAAACGATATTGGGCTTTTTGCCGAAAGAATTTCGTGTCAGCGGCTCTATTCAAAGTGATCGGGAAAAGATGGAGATAATCCTGCAGAATCCAATTGGAAGCATGCAAAGCAATGTTACCGTGGAAACTCAATTTCATCATCTCTTAAAATCCAGAGGTATGAAAAATAGAGAAGAGCGTGAAAAGGAGATGCTTCAAGTTCTAAACTGGGTAGGTTTTTCCGATAGTTCTAGTTTGCTTGCCAAACGTCCTTTTCAGTTGAGCGGAGGAATGTGCCAGAAAGTGGCACTGGCAATGGCTCTCGTTTCTGATCCGGAGATCATCATTGCTGATGAAGCCACCAGTGCTTTGGATGAACAAAGCCAGGAAACGATTCTAAATCTTCTGCGGGGAATTTACGAGAAAAAGCAAATGACCATCTTTTTTATTACCCACGACTTAACGATCGTGAAGAAATATAGTACGCACGTGGGTATCATAAAAGATGGACGATTGATCGAAGCTGGACCAACAAATCAAGTCCTCAGTAAGCCGAAAGAAAAGTATACGAAGGAGTTAATCGAGATCTTTGAAGGAAAATACTAGTTTATTAAAAATCTCTCAACTGACCAAAACATATGGAAACCAATTGATTTTCAAAAATTTGGATCTTCTCGTTGACACTGGCGAGTGGGTAGGAATAGTGGGTGAAAATGGTGCTGGGAAATCTACTTTAGTTAGGATTATTATGGGATTAGAGAAATATTCCTATGGACAAATTTATTTAGAGGGACGTACTATGGCAACTTTTTCCAAGAAGGAGTGGGTCCAGCAGATTCAGTTAGTGACCCAATATACACGGAGAGCTTTGGATCCGACAAAAACAATAAAACAACTATTATTTGAACCGTTAAAGCAGTTCCAGCTTGCCCGCAAAGAGGAATATCTGCCAAAAGTCGAATCGGTGCTTTCTCGTTGCAACTTGTCCGTTGATATACTTGCTAAGAGATCGTTGGAAATAAGCGGAGGCCAATACCAAAGAATCTGTATCGCTTTAGCTTTGCTCGTACAGCCTAAGCTCTTGATTTGTGATGAAGCAACGTCTAGTTTAGACAAGATCAATGAATTGTGGATCATTAAATTATTAAAAGAACAGGAAAATATGGCAGTTCTCTTTATATCACATAATAAGAAGCTTTTAAAAGAAGTTTGTGATCATTCTATTCAGCTAGAAGGCTATAAATAAATTAGGGAGAATTTAACTAATCCTGTGTTTTTCAAACCGCTATCAGTTTTTTTAGAATATGATCTCGTCCACATTCCATGTAACTTGCTTTTTGATATGATGGCCAATAGACCAGAAGCTGTTCGCCTTTTTGAACAATAATATCCAGGAATTAATCAGTTGAACAGTTTCTTTTCAACACCTAGTACAAATTTAGTATTCACTTTCCTCACTTCTCAGATTTCTTATATTTGCATAGAAGGTATTGGCCAGTGGGAATAGGGATAAAAACAGCCCTGCTATAAGATGGTAACGGTGCTGTTTTTCGTCAACCTCCATATCATAAGGATAAATAACATCCTTTGGAGGTGATGGCACTGAAATTAAGGTGCAAAACCTAAGAGAGAGGGATAGCAAAACTAAAAGTATGTCAGTTTTTCATCCTGGATCACAATGAATGGATTATAAGACCTTCTAGTATGCTAATTTTTCCTGATAGTATCGCTCCTTTCCCAGAAGCCCAGAATTGAAACGTTAAACAAAAGGAGACTGCTCTTGGAATAAAAATTGCTCCTTATACGGGATAGGGGGTTGAAACAATTCTGCGGTTCCTAGAAAACCCCTTCGCTTTATCGCTCTTTTACACAAGAGCGTGGATTGAAACGGCTAATTCGGTCTTGGTCCTGTAATTAATTCCCCCTTTTATCCGTAGGCATCGCTCCTTACGTAGGAGGGGTACCGCCAACAAATGCGGATTTCGCAGGCTAAGGGAATTTCTAAAAAGCCCAATTTCTCTGTATTAAAATAGAGAAATTGGGTTCTTTTTCATTACTCCATAAAGCGCCCGATTCTGGAATACTGAGCTGACTTTCTAATTGATTATAATTACTTTTTTAAAATCGGTATCCATATTTCGCTTTTGAAAGTTGGTGAGGTTACATCTTTATTCTCATTCCACAGGATTTCTGGGCCTTCTATTTGTTCATAATTTGAGGATGGAAACCATTCGGAATAAATGCGTCCCCATACATCTTGCAGCGTATCTGGAAATGGTCCGATTGCTTCAAATACAGCCCATGATAAAGCAGGAACTTCAAGCTGTGTTAGGTTATCAGGACACGCTTTAGTTGTTGCTACACCAATATAGTGATCAAGCTCCCCTTTTTCCTCCATCCTGCCTTCAGAAAAGTTCGTGGATGCGCTAAGAAGTCCCATAGGCTCGACATTAGAAAGTTTTTTAAGTTTATTTATCGTTTCACCATCTAAATTTCCCCACATAGAGGCAATTTCCGGATTAACCCCGTTGAAAATAATAGGAACTCTTTTCTTAATACCAACGATGCGAAATGCCTCTTTTTCTTCAATACGATAGTTCATTTCACTTCCTCCTTTGATTGATAACTGGAAGGTCATTCGTGGGTAAGCTTTAAGTAAATGGCCATTATTTCTGGCTTCTGACGGTGTTATGCCATGCAAGTTTTGAAAAGCTCGTGCAAAAGAATCTGGTGAGTTGTACCCGTATTTTATTGCAATATCAATGACCTTTACGCTGCTATCTTTAAGATCAAATGCTGCAAGAGTAAGCCGTCTGCGACGGATGTATTCCGATAGTGAAATACCTGCAAGGAAGGAAAACATCCTTTTAAAATGATATTCGGAGCAGATAGCCAGCCTTGCTACTTCTTTAAAGTCGATATCATTAGTAAGATTTTCTTCAATATACTTTAATGCTCCATTCATGTTTTTAAGCAAATCCATTTATATGACCTCCATATCAAAAGAATATCAGGATTAGAATGTATCCATCCGACTTTTCGTGCACAATTTTGTAGGGTTAACTCAACAATTTTCAGGGAGGATATAATGAAGGTCCAGGAAGTTAGGCTAGAAGATAATTTTGGTGTTACAAAACGTCCATATATACTCCTTAATTTAGACAACCAACCCATTGTACCTGTCATAAAATATTTAAAATACCTAGACAATCTTTGAAAAGCTGAGAATACCTTAAAATTCTGTCCAAATTTACCAGTAAGTGTTTATCATCTATCAAATGAGCCAACGAGCTTCAGCGCTTGGTGTGGAACAGTATAGCAATCAATCAGCAATTCATTGCTCGGTTTTAATTTATATTACGAAATTATTAGGTAAAATTTTTTCTGTGAT
>NZ_LSSO01000052.1:0-1036 GCF_001645205.1 Brevibacillus sp. SKDU10
AAATTGGGGTGATTGATGATGGAGATTTCATGTGATTTACATACCCATACGTTGGCATCTGATGGAACAACGACACCAGCAGAAAATGTACAGCTCGCGAAAGAGGCAGGCCTTAACGCAGTTGCTATTACAGACCATGATACAATAGCAGGAATAGCAGAAGCGATTCAAAAAGGGATTGAGCTAGGAGTAGAAGTGGTGCCCGGTGTTGAAATTAGTACTGCTCACGAGGGAAAGGACATTCATATCCTTGGCTATTTTATTCCGTTTGAAGACCCAGCCTTCCATGAAGCATTAGCACAGCTACGTGATGTGCGTCATCTGCGTAATCTGAAATTGATTGAGCGTCTTCAGGAGATTGGAGTGGATATTACGGTAGAGGATGTCTATCGTCGCAAAACCTCTGATGATAAAAATATTGGTCGTCCACACATTGCAGAGGAATTGGTCATAAAAGGGCTTGCTACATCCATTGATGATGCATTTCAGAAGTATTTGGGAGAAGGTGGCGCCGCTTATGTAAATGTAGAGCGGATCGAGCCATTAGAAGCAATCAAGATGATTAAGAAAGCTGGTGGTGTGGCAGTTATTGCTCATCCTGGCTTATATCAGAACAACGAATTGGTAGAAGAGCTAATTGTGTATGGGCTAGATGGCATCGAGATCAACCACCCTGATAATTCAGAAGAAGATAAGGAAGTGTATCGACAATTAGCAGAAGAATATGGATTGATTGTGACGGGTGGCTCTGATTTTCATGGATACCGTGGAAATCAGACATTCCATGCACCACTCGGGGCCTATGGCACATCTAGTGATGCTGTTGATAAAATGCGAAGACTAGCAGCGTTACGACAACAAAAATAGATCATTTACGATATGAAAATAAAAACACGCAGGAGAACAGAGGATTGTCCCGCGTGTTTTTTGTTTGGATAGTTCACTATCTATTCAACTGTTTCTTCATCATGATATGATCGATGCCGGCGTCATCAAAAATTTCACCGTAACCCTCATACCCCAATTTCTCATAAAA
>NZ_LSSO01000053.1:0-3625 GCF_001645205.1 Brevibacillus sp. SKDU10
ATACAGATCATTATATTGTGCTAAAACACCCTCTACCTGATACCACTTACCTGCCGTAAGCTGTGCTACGTCAATGCTCTCTTTCATAACACGGACTGTTATGCCTTGGAAATGCTCATCAATCATCCGTAAGTTATAGCCACCGCCTGATTCACTGCTTGGAACGGATAGTAAGAATGCATGCGAGGAGATTAGCATTCCTTCATATTTTTCTGCTAGTGCTGCTTGGTTTAATTGAGCTACTGTCAAGGATTTTGCCTCAGGCACTTGATTCCCCGTACTTACCACGACGATATCTTCTGATGTTTTCGGAATGATTTCTGTCAAATTTTTATAACCAACAATCTTCCCTGTTACTTGAACCAAATCTCCCTCTTTTAGATCTGGATAACTGGTCCATTTACTGGCAAACAAATTAATCCCTGCTGTCTCATCCTGTATATACGTAGACAGCTTTCCACCGCCAAGCGAGGCGTTATCCGCCGTGACGATCCCTTGAAGCGTGACGACTTCATTTACTCGTTGTTTCAAGTCTGCAATGGAAGCGATACTAGCCGCTAATGACTCCGAAACAACTGTCTCTGTTAACAGGTTGCCGGCTGTATTTTGAATCGTATTGGCTTGTAAACGTATCTTATTATCGTTTCCACGCAGCCCTTGAGCCAATGTAACGATTAGTGACTGTCCTTCAATGGAAACAAGATCGCCTTTCTTAAGAGAAATGAAGTCACTGCCGTTCCTAGCTATTTGGATCGCGTCGCGCAGTGCTTCTTCTGAAATCGCCGAGGCAATTTCGTCATCAAAACGTAAGGTAATTCGCTTATTGTCTTCATCTAACTTCGCATCCAAATACACAGGTGCTTTCGTGTTTTTGGAATCTTTGAAATTTATGGAAAATTCTGGTGAAATCAAATGAGAAAGTGCGCCAAATACCATATCATGCTTCACGATTACGTACACATGATCAACGCTGTCTTTCCCCTCATGTTTCACTGCTTTTCCTAAGAAAGTGATTCTAAGTCGATCCTCGCTCTCCAGCTTAGCTGTGTAGCTGAGTCCCTCTGGTAATCCTTTGACTTGTACGCTTGATTTCAAAAACAGAGGCAAAAACTTGGCATGATGAAGCTCCACTAGAAGTGAGTCAGAAATCCCCCCATCATTAGCATCCGATTCATGTAAGCTACTAGCGGACAGGCTTAGTGATGGGCCAGGCTTCTTTACAAGGACTGGAAACAGCGCTATCCGATGATCCACTTCCGCTTGGATAACGGCTAGCCCAATTGCTTTTGCTGTAACAACACCCTCCTCATTCACTGAAGCAACTCGTCTATCAGAAGAACTCCAATTTACGGCTTTGCCTTCCACCTCTCTTCCGCGGATATCATATGCAACCGCTTTCAAAGTTAGGCTTCCATCTAAAGCAGAATCGATTTCTAGGATATTATCATCTGCAAGGTTTTCTATCTTTACAGCAAAAACCTTGCTAGAAGTAGCCTGTACCAAAAATGGCTTTGCTGTTTTTTTCGAGCCATACGCCTCCACGCGTACAGTCACCCGTTTATCCAGCTCTCCACCTTTTATTGGTTCAAAATGGATACGAGCGGTTTTACTTGATTCATCCCAAGCGAAATCAGTTTCTTCAAGTGAAGCCCATCCTTCTAATAGGCCCTCTTTGACTGAAAGCTGAAAATCCTCTGGTTTTGGTGTATCCTCTGGAATGTCAGATAATGTAATCGTTACCTCTCCATTGACCGCAGATACGTCCTGCACTTTTACCTTCTTTTGTTTTACACGCTGAGTCACTTCTTGTGGTGCTGATGTTTCTTGTGGTGTTAATGCTTCTTTTACTTCCGATGTTTCTGCCGCTTGTACAACTACAGGTAGGCTAAATGAACATACCATACAGAGAATCATGAAAACATTCAACCATTTTAGATACCTTTTTCGCTGCGACAATTCAGTCACTCCTTTTTAAATCGTTTTTTGAAAAAGAACGAAAATAAGACCTGCCAGTATATTCCCTATTTCAGAAAAATAGGAAAAAGTATTCTGGCATTTTCACTATATGGTAGAGTTTCATTTTTTACATGATCATTTAGTAGGATTTTTTCAAGAAATGCAACTTTTATGATCATTCCCACTATTAGTATAAAATAATGATGTGAATTTTAGGCAAAGCTTGTATTAGTTAATTGTAAAAATATTCTAATTTATTTTTCATAAATTTTACATTTGGTTCAGGTAAGACGGGCTAACTATAGGCCTTAAGAATAATGATTGCCTCTTTGTTTATAGAGTTTGCCGGTTTTTTTCGGAAACTTTTTATTGGGTGTAAATTAAATCTGTTCTATGATGAACACAGAAAAGGAGGGTACTACGCTCTTTAACAGCCGTGTGATATGGTTACAGGGGAATGGAATCCTTGCCTTACGTGATAAATGATCTCTGATTTGTTTTAGCAAATACGCCTGCCTCCTTACTCCTTTAAGGCAAAATTAGTTCATTTTAATCGCAGTTGATCTACAGCATGTACAAATCGTGTAGTATGAAGTCACGCTCTCATATAGCTCACCAGTAACCAGCTTGTTTTCACTCAACATCGACTGGCCCCATCAGATAAATGCATTTTAGTTTAACAGGGTTGTTCACTACGCAAGGGTATTATCTTCTAAGCTTTATGAAAGAAGCGATCTCCCTCATAAGATAGGCGTATACGCGGAAAAATGTGAAGCTTTTCCCGGGAAAGGATAATTGGTACATCATGAAAATCAACGTATATTACGACTACTTGGAAAATCGGTTAGCCCCGCTCTGGTATGTCATTACCTTTCGGGAAACCGAGCTTGATTGGAGCAAGGAGCGAGCTTATATACCGCTCACAGCCCCTTTTCAAAGAAAGGAAGCAGAAGACTTCGATCCAGACTTATTAGGGCTTACAGTCACGTTAGGAGAATTAATGGTTCATCCTAAGAAGCCCGGAAAGTTCGGGATTAATCTCAAAGCCTTGAAGGAACAGGCTGAACGGCATGGGGTTGATCATCAGGAGGTTAGACAGTTCGTACTGCAGGTCGGGGATATAGAAGAGGTGTTGCAAATGAGATTAATACGTGATAAAAACAAAGGCGCTTCTCGTTAAAAGAAGCGCCTTTGTTTCTTATTTATTTGATTTTCGAATCCATTCCAGTACGCTATCTCGCAGGTTTTTCGTATATTTTTTCCCTGGCTTTTTCGCATCAAACCCATTTAGATACTTAATGGCTTCATCAATATATTTATTGGCATCCTTTTCATAATCACGGATGTCTTCTAAATCGTCTTCATTAGAACTTTCCAGCCAATCCTCAAAAGTGCGTAATGATTTTTGTTTATATTTTACTGCATCATTGAGCAGTTCAATAACGTCATCCATTCTACGTCTGTCACTTTTGCTTAATTTATCACCCATTTCATCAGACAAAGCCTCCATCCGATCTCTCATAATTTCGATCGGAACTGTAGCATACGTGTACGTCTGCTTCAGCATTCCCACATTAGGAGTGACGTT
Organism: Brevibacillus sp. SKDU10; assembly: GCF_001645205.1. Taxonomy (NCBI): domain Bacteria; kingdom Bacillati; phylum Bacillota; class Bacilli; order Caryophanales; family Paenibacillaceae; genus Brevibacillus; species Brevibacillus sp. SKDU10. Next base: position 3,545 of record NZ_LSSO01000053.1, read on the forward strand.
TTGATTTAATTTACTGTAGATCGCTTTATTTAACGTATCCGTTGTCTTTTTCATCTGGGATGCTAGCGAGGCAATGTTCTG
>NZ_LSSO01000054.1:0-970 GCF_001645205.1 Brevibacillus sp. SKDU10
ATAACGGTCAAGCTATTCCCGTTACCTTTGAAAAGAGCTTTACCGGCTACGACGCTTTAATCAAAAACGCTCCCAAAAAAGCTCTCGAATTTACGGTCAAAGCATCTACACCACTCGGCGAGGTAACTAAGACGGGTACCTTGGGCGAACAAGATACATTTATTGATTTACCGCTCCAAATTTCTCAAGCAGGTAATATTGAAGGCGATGTCTCCGCTTTCTTTACAAATTATAATAGAGCTTGGCTGCAATATGCCAAGACGAAAACGACCGTTGACCCTCTCTTACCTTATCTCTCCCCAGACGGCGATGAGAAACAGAGTTATGAACGTGAGGTTGAGCAATTTGAAACTACGCCAGACATTCTAAAACAAGTCTTTGTAGGTGAATTGCTTCATTTAGAAATTGACTTTGGCTCTTTAGAAATAGTAGATGACACCCATTTAAAAGTAATGGTAAGAGAAGTTTATCAAGATAAATGGAAAAATCTTGGCACCAATCAAATAGATGATCACGGGCAGGATGAACAATGCTGGGAATATGAGCTGCACAAAATAAAAGATAAGTGGCAGCTAGCCTCTACTCGTGCTGCATCCGTGTCCCGCTTTGGTCTTAATCCTAATCAGGTGAAGAAATTAAAGTAGGCAAAACGTTATAGAAATTAGAAAAGGCACTCACTCTATACAATACAGTGAATGCCTTTTTCTATATAGAAAGAAACCTTTTCTCTTGCTAATCGTCATTTGATAGAGAATGTCTCCTACTTCTTCATAAAGCGTCCCGCTGCCTTGCCGACAATATCCTTTACAAGCGGTTCGCGCAAAATAAACAACACTGTAAAGTAAATGACTGTAGACACAGTACCGCCTACCAGTAAATCGAGAAGCCTGCCCGATTCCAGCATCAGAACTCGGAGAATGAAGGCGACAACGGACATGACTGCGCAGGCAATCAAAACCTTTGCTACTGT
>NZ_LSSO01000055.1:0-4761 GCF_001645205.1 Brevibacillus sp. SKDU10
AAATCATTTATACACAGAATACCCCCTAGGAATTCCTAGGGGGTAAAACCATTTTTAAATACTATAACTATTCCTATATAATGGGCTGACTAGCCTTCGCGATGTTGGAGGACGTTTTTTTAGATAAGGTAAAAGTTTATGATGCTGTATAAGGAATTAGTATTTATATTTTGAAAATTGAAATAACGTCACCCTTAATAAACCTCATATTCAAGCTGTAATTTAACAGGATCGTAATTATAAACAACATCTCCAAAGTCGGTTGTAATTCTTTGTTTGATATCACCAGTTCCATATACAATTGCTTTCGTATTACCTTTTAATAAATCATAATCTGTATCACCATTTACAAACTCATTTCCATAACCGTACTCTTTTGCTTTGATCTTAGCACTAACTTTGCTAATATATCTAAAAGAACCATCGCCTTTAAGAGTGAAGTTCGCTGTTAGGGTAACTTTTGTAGAATTTACAAGACTAAAATAAGTGTGCTCTTTTTCTCTAGTTACTTTTGTTTCTTTATCAGCAGCTGCTCTCATCATCATACGATCTGTTTTTACAAATTCTTCTCCTTCTTCAGATCTAATACTTTCGAGAAATATTTGAAGTTCCTCAGGACTATTGACTTTTATAGTACTACCTCCAACTTCTTGGTCATCAGCTCTTTCAAGATGGTATTCCTTCATTAATTGTTCAAAGGTTTTCTCGTTTCCTTTAATTGAATCTAAATGTTCTTCTGTGATGTAATTTGTCATATCAATTACGTCTACGCTTTTTTCTTTTGCTTGTACTTGAAATGGAGTTGATAGAGAGAATGCTAATGAAAGTGCTAAGAAAGGTGCGATGATTTTTTTGAACATTTAAAAGCCTCCTATTATTTGGTATAATCCCTATGCAAGTTTGTTTTACCATATTTTTTCCTGTAAGTAAATAATTATGGAAAATACACCAAAAAAAGGAGGTTTTTTAGATGGAATTTAGCATTATCTCTTCATTATATCAATTATTTTTTTTGTTTCTGATAGTATTCGTAATTGTGTGGATATATAGGTTTTTCTCTCAGAAATTTAATAAAAAACACGATGAAACAATAAAAATGCTACAAAAGGTTGTAGATTTGCTTGAGGAACAAAATAAAAAAAAGAAGGAATAAGTATTATTTACAATGATTTTCGGGTCCACTGCTGTAAAAGCAGTTGGCCCTTTTTTATTTTAACTATTGTATAACCTAACCAGAATTAAATAATAAGAACATATATTTGCATATAAAGAGAGTATAGATGGCTAGCAAAAAACTTGATCCGCTTGTAACAAATTTCATCTGCCTAAACACGCGGAGATTTACGTCAGCTTCACAAGGATAAGAAACTAATCGAGAAACCGATCCTTGATAGTGATGAGCTAGCCGAGTTTTGTTACAGGATATCTGACTCACGCTAGTATGACTATGTCCTTACAATTAGCTGGTGGAAAGAGACAAAAGAGGCGGAGGAGTAATTGAATTTGCTTGGGGATGGGTAGACAAGTTTGATTCAACGTTTAAACAAATCAAGTTAAAGAAAGATGAGGATTTTTGGTAAATACCTGTAGAAAATGTAGTGAGAGTAGACAACAAATCATAGCTCTATCTTTAAAAATGAAAATTTAAAAAGCCTTACAACTAATACAAGGCTTAATGTTTTTATAGTAGCTCAATATAATTCTTTGCTTCCCGAGATGTTAATTTAAGTTTTTCTTGGGCTAGTTTTGTTGCCTCAGCCTTTTCTTCTCACTCAATCAACAGTTTACATGTAAGCATGTTAGTAGCTAGAAAAAATAAAAGAAAAAGAACTGTAGATAAAACGCTAAGCAGAATACTAAGACAACACAATCTAGTGACTATTAAACAATATTTACAGAAAAAGATATTTTGGTCTAAATGTTTTTTTGCAGTGACTATTCTGAAGATGCGTAGTAATATATGCTTGAGGTGAATATATATGAAGAAAATAATATCTCTATTACTAGTTCCAACTCTGTTAGTTGGATGCACATCCCAAAAAAATACTGAGGATGTAAAGGCTGAATCTACTGTCGCTGTAAAAGCTGAAGAAAAACAACCTCAAGGAAAATCTGGTTCTGATGAACTTGATCCGGAAACGATTAAAAGAATCCAAAAAATAGCAAAAGAAAAGTATGATGCTATTAAAGGATTGGGTCTAACTATCGAACAGTTTAAGAAGAAACTTGATGACGTTGGAGCAAGATTAGAATGGACAGTTTCCAATTCTGGAACTATTCTAGAAACTGCACATGCTAAAGATGAGGTTGCTAACGTAAATTTTCAGTTTTTTGGTCCCAAAAATGATTTGAAACGATTAAGTATTAGTGGCTATATCACTGATGATCAAATTAAAAGCAACATGGTTGTTGCCTATCTACAGTTTTTCTTAAAAGAAGTACTTCCAACTTATAGTCCGCAGGATATTGTGAATCTTTTTGAAGATAGTATGAATAAGTTAGCAGAGCAGAAACAAGAATCAGAGCCAAGAGTAGTTTATGAAGTTGACGGAAAACGATTAACTATTTTAAAGATACATAATATGATAGGTATTGAGGTAGAAAGTGATAAAAATGTTTTAGAGAAAAAATAACTATCCGTAAAGTACCCATTGTGGTGCTTTTTCTGCAGGGCTCCATTACTATTCGGTATTTTGTCTACAAGCTGAAAGCCCCTAAAGAGATAGGGTTTTTCAAGATGATTTCCTCTTAGATAAAATAAATATTTACAAAAAATATAATATATATATATAAATAATACTTGTAAATAAAAGGAATAAATTCCGTAAAATAACAATGATTTTAATTAAAAGCTTTACTTTTCATTGATGGTGGTAATAGAGTTATTAAATGGATAACAAGGAGTGAAGTATCAATGGGGTCTGTTGGAGATGCAGGGTGGTCTGTTGGATATACAGGGGTTATAATTCTTATCCTAGCTATTGTAGGGATTATTTTACTTATCAAAAATCTGAATAAGAAAAAATAGCCTAAGCTGACTCACTAAGTAACAGGATGCAAAGCTGTTACGTCAGCTTCACAAAAATAAGAAATTGATTGAAAAGCTGATTATAGAAGAGGATGAGCTAGTCGAGTTTTGTTACAGGATTTCTGACTTACGCCAATATGACTATCTAATAACAAGTAGCTGATGGAAAGAGACAAAAGAAGGTTGTTTTTATCGAAACTGCATGGGGATGGATAAAGAAGTTTGATTCCCACTTCATAAGGATTAAGCTTAGAGGATTTTTGGGGATACCTGTATGGATGTAGTGAAGATTGATCAATAATCTAAAAGAACAAGTCGTTTCCTTACATTACATTTAGGAAACGACTTGTTCTTTTGCAAACCAACTTCAAGTAACAGATAGCCTCAAATCAACTGTGCTTCTCTATCAAAGAGGCAGTGCTTTAAGACAACATATTTCAAATATTGTTCAACCATTTTGATAAAATCGTTTTTGGTTAGCTCTTTTATCTGGGAAGTTATCCCATATTTAAATTTTTGTTACTTATTAGGTACAGGGAGATTTACAAACTTTACCGATACAACAGGTGAAAATGATAATAAATTAGTAAAAGGGGATTGTGCTACAAGAGGTGACATTGATAATCCAAAATATAATACCACTATCAACGCACGTAATACAGCAAATAACAAAGCAGCCACAGTAACTAAGAGGGACAATGGTGCATTACCAGATGCTGTGCTGGATATATGGAAAACGGGTGTTGAAGACTTTGGACTGAAATGGGATAAAAATCTATCATTTAAAGGTAGATACTATTATGAGTTTTAATAAGTACAGGATAGGGTTTTTACCCTATCCTCTTTACATGTAAAGAAAGGAACGTGGGCATGAATAGAAAGAGAATTTGTTTTATGATAGTTACGATATTTACTTTTCTTCTTTCGGGATGTATGGAACAAACCGTAAATCAAAAATCTCAAATAATACAAGCCAAAATGAAAAAAATATAACTATGGGAACTATTTATCAATTACCTATACCGAATATGTGAATGGTAAAGATACAACTAAATGATAAAGCATAAGGCCGTCAGATCCTTCTGACGGTTTTTTATTATGTTAAAAGCTCCTTACGGTTCGATAAAACCAATTCAATTCATCTGATTTAATTCAGGTACTGTAGGAAAACAGAATCAATAATCCATTATCTACCCAGTTCTCCATTTTTGCTTACAAAGAGATGGCATATTAATCTGTTCTGTACATACATGTACCAAAAAGAAACTGTAAGGATGTGCTCAAACTCTCCAAAACATTTCAATAAGGAATCATTTTCAGTCAAATGCTGATACAATAAGGGGAAACCAGAAGGGGGAAGGTTATGGCAACATGGGATTTATCGAAAACAAAGCACCATATCCTGCTATGTAATGGTGGTAGCTGCATGCGAAAAGGTGGCGAAGAAGTCACTGTGGCGATTCGTCAGGAAATAGCCCGGCAGCGAGCAGATGAACAGATTCATACAACCCGGACCAGATGTAATGGACGCTGTGAGGATGCCTGTGTCTTGATTGTGTATCCAGAGGGAGTTTGGTATCAAAATGTTCAGCCTAAGGATGCGAAAGAGATTGTAGAACATCTTGTCCAAGGACAGCATTATCAACCTAAAATTAGCCATAGATACTCCGGTGACGGATTTGTTAGAAATGAAACGGTAGCGCTTGGGGTAAAGAAATAAAAGAACAGACTCC
>NZ_LSSO01000056.1:0-13592 GCF_001645205.1 Brevibacillus sp. SKDU10
GGTTATGAGTACAAAACGAATTTAAATCATGAACAATATTTTAAGGAAATTCCTACATTCTATACTGATTTTGGAAATAAAGGGTATTATCTTAGGATTCCAAGGAGAAAGTTCACCTACTATGTCATTTGGTATATCGACAAATTTTCATGATGAAGGTCATTTTTCTTTTATTATTGGTGAAGAAGTGATGGAAATAAATACAGAATTAGAAAAGGGTTTCATGAATCTTGAAATTCCCGAGGGTAAATATGCTAAATTCAAGGTCAACGGCACCACTGATTTAGTTCAAAATACGAGAAGATACATTTATGGTACATGGTTACTCAACTCCAACTATGAGAGAAGAGATGGGCCTGATTTTGAGATTACGGATGTCTTGAACTCAAGATATCCAAATGAAATGAAAATGAAAATATATATACCAATCAAATAATAATCTAGAAAGAGATGAATAAAATGAATCTTGGAAAGGTTTTTGGGGATTTTCCAGTATTGGAGTCTGAACATTTACTATTGAAAAAAATAGAACAGGAGCATTTACTCGAGGTCTATACAATCTACGACAATGATAAAGTATTTGCATATTGTGGGATTATTCCTAAGCATAATTTAGAAACTGTAAGGAAAATGATTGACCATTTTGATAGAGATTATCATAAGAAAAGCAGAATTAAATGGGGAATTTTCCAAAAAAATAAAGAAAATAAGCTAGTTGGAATTATGGAATGTATGGATTTCAATCAAAAAGTGAATATGGTATCGATTGGTTACTTTTTGGCAGAGGAGTACTGGGGGAAAGGGATTGCAACTGAATCTGTTGGGGAAATAGTAAGATTTTTATTTGAAGAGGCTGATGTTAATAGAATCCAAGCAGAGATCATGCCTGCAAATCAAATTTCAAAGAAAATTATCGTAAAAAATGGATTTATAAAAGAAGGGTTATTAAGACAAGCTTTTTTATGGTCTGGTAAAGGTGTAGTTGATTTGGAGATATATGGATTACTAAAGAAGGACTACATCAATCGTAGCATAAGGAATATCTCAAATGATGAGGATTTCTGATGAATACATGTTCCATTCGCAACAAAAGTATTGTACGATAAACGAAACGCTTTGAATGGGAGTTGTTAGCTGATGATGTGGTCACCATTATTTGAAAATGATGTACCTGTAGTTATTCTTCCTTAACGGTAGAATAATTCCATCTCCGTTAAGGACAGGAATTGTCCATCTAAAACGGAGGGTACATCATGAAAAAAATATTAGGTTCTTTATATTTATCACTCGCTGCTAGCATTTGGGGCGGGATGTACGTAGTTGTAAAAGCAGTGGTAGACCTCGTGCCACCACTAGAATTAGTATGGTTTCGCTATGTAATTGCCATTTGTGCATTGCTAATGATTGGCGTTATAACAAAACAATCATGGCGGATTGAAAAACGAGACTGGCCATTAATTATCATCATTGGCCTTATTGGAAATACCCTTTCAATCGTGACTCAGGAAGTTGGTACGATGCTTTCTACTGCACAAACAGGGGCCATTATCACTTCAACCACACCTGCATTTATGGTGCTATTTGCGCGTATTTTTTTAAAAGAAAAAATTACGCATAAAAAGGCAATCTCTATTTTTTTAGCAACGATTGGAGTTTGTATTATTGTTGGAAATGGTCATATTGCTTCGTCTCACCAGCTTGGGGGCTTATCGCTGCTTATCGCTGCACTGACGTGGTCACTTATGTCTGTTCTGATTAAACGTGTGCCGGAACAGTATTCACAAATTGTCGTAACGAGCTATGCCATTCTTGTTGCGATTGTTGTTCTAACCCCTTTTACGATTGGTCGATTAGCTAAGCTCGATTTTCAAACCATGACGCATCCAACTATTTGGGGCGGGCTTTTATACTTGGGGGTTATCTCGACTGCATGTGCCTTTTTACTGTGGAATCGTGGACTGCAGCTGCTTAATGCTTCAAGTGGCGGTTTATTTTTCTTTTTCCAGCCAATCGTCGGTACTTTTTTAGGGTGGATATTACTAGGTGAACAGATTGGTTTCTCTTTTTGGGTAGGTACGATATTAATCTTTATTGGTGTACTAATAGTCATTCGCGAAGAATAGACATAAGGAAAAAAGCTGATCGGTGTCATTTGCTGATCAGCTTTTTTGTGTACAACCAACTGTTCTGTCCTTACGTATACAGGTAAGCGCTTTATATGTAAAATGGATGGACTGGTACTTGTACGAATGTAGTGATGCACTACATCATGCATAGAACAAGAGAGCTGACCAAAATCAGTTTATTTTTTCGTCACGCTTTCTCCATGGATTATGGGTCCCTTCTGTTTTTTCCATACAACAAGAGATGCTATGATAGGATCATGCATGCTTTCTGACAAAAAATGAGAAGCGTTAGAGAAAAGTAAGGGGGACTTTATGCTAAAACGTTACGTAACAGCGGGCGCCATACTAGCATTATTAGGTGTAGCCTTGGGAGCTTTTGGAGCTCATGTACTTGAAAAGATGCTAGATGCCAAAAGCTTAGCCACTTTTGAAACAGGAGTACGTTACCAAATGTATCATGCCCTAGGCTTGTTATTCGTTGGGCTGTTAGGGAAGCAAGCAGGGGAAACCGCTATGCTGAAATGGGCTGGTACTTTTTTATTGGCTGGGATTCTCATCTTCTCAGGCTCCTTGTATCTCTTATGTGTAACGGGAGTCAAAATGCTAGGTGCTATCACTCCAATCGGTGGTGTCTGCTTCATGTTAGGTTGGTTGTTTGTGGTTCTGGCAGTGAGAAAGAAATCATAAGAGGAGCACCGGTACAGCTTGTCTTTCATCAAACGTTCGTTTACTGCTAACATATAGATGAATGACCAGAAGCTCCTCAAATGAGTGATATTCGTAAATAATTTACGTACTAGGTAGGTTATCTGCTTTGGGTCCATATGACAGGTAGCTGTGGACCCAAAGCGAAGTAAGTAGCTTTGCCAGAATGTTTTGCTAACCTTATAGCCATTCATTAAAAGTACGAATGTACCATTTTTTTATGAGATGGGTAAGAAGTGCATAGCAAAGTAAGATGCCTACCAGCCAAGGGAAATATTCAAGTGGTAACGGCTGTAATCCAACACTTGCTCCAAAAGTAGAGAATGGAATATAGATACCTGCTATCATCACTATACTAGTTAAAAGTAAAACGGGTAAACTAGCTCGGCTTTGAATAAATGGTATTTTTTCTGTACGAATCATATGCACAATAAGCGTCTGCGACAATAAGCCTTCGATAAACCAGCCAGATTGGAATAAGGATTGATCGGCAATGGTATTGGCTGCAAATACATAATACATGACGAAATAAGTGGCATAGTCGAAGATTGAGCTAATAGGGCCAATGAAAAGCATGAAACGCCCTACCGATTTCGCATCCCATTTTCTTGGAGTCTGCAAAAACTTTTTGTCCATATTGTCCCAAGGAATGGATAGCTGTGAAATATCGTAAAATAAATTCTGAATTAATAAATGAATGGGTAACATAGGAAGGAAGGGGAGAAATGCACTTGAGCCTAATACGCTGAATACATTACCAAAATTGGAGCTAGCTGTCATTTTGATATATTTAATAATGTTTCCGAACGTTCTACGTCCTTCCAGTATTCCATCTTCTAATACCAACAAGCTCTTTTCTAACAAAATGATGTCTGCTGATTCCTTTGCAATATCGACTGCTGAATCCACGGAAATTCCCACATCTGCTTCGCGCAAGGATGCAGCATCATTGATTCCATCCCCCATAAACCCTACCGTGTGCCCTTTGGATTGCAGCACACGAACGATTCTTGCCTTCTGTAACGGATTCAGCTTGGCAAACACGGTTGTTTTTTCGGCTAAATCAGCTAACATTTCATCCGTTACATCATCAATTTGGCTCCCAACAATTACCTGATCAACCTTCAGGCCTAAATCTGTGCAAACCTTACGAGCAACCACTGCATTATCTCCTGTAAGGACTTTAACATTGACTCTGCTAGCATGCAGCTTTTGGATGGCGCTTGCGGCACTTTCCTTTGGTGGATCTAAAAATCCAAGAAATCCAACCAGAATTAATTCATTTTCGTCCTCAATGCTATACACATGATCCCGAAAATCACAAGACTTGATGGCAACGGCGATGACACGTAGACCATCTATGTTTAAATCATGCACCGTTTTCTTCATGTTATCCGCTACTTGTGATGTGAGGGGCATGAGCTGTCCGTTGCTAGATACTTGAGAGCAATGATCCAGGATTTCTTCTACAGCACCTTTGCAGATGAGAATATGCTCTTCATTGTTTTTTAATACCACTGACATGCGACGGCGATGAAAGTCGAAGGGGATTTCATCTATTTTTTGATACTTTTTCTCGATCCCCGTAACATCACTACGGATAGCATGCTCTACGACGGCAACATCCAGCAAGCTTTTTAACCCTGTTTGATGGTAACTGTTCAAATAAGCATATTTCAATACATTCGTATCATCATTACCGTGAATATCTACATGTTTTTCTACAACGATTTTATCTTGTGTAAGTGTTCCTGTTTTATCGGTGCATAGAATATCCATAGCTCCTAAATTCTGAATCGCATTGAGTTTCTTTACGACTACCTTTTTGCGTGCCATGCTAACTGCACCTTTGGCTAGATTAGCCGTTACAATAACGGGAAGCATTTCTGGTGTTAAGCCAACAGCGATGGATAATCCAAAGAAAAAGGCTTCCAACCAATCCCCTTTTGTAAAGCCGTTAATGAAGAAGATAATAGGGACCATAATCAGCATAAAGCGAATCAGGACAAAGGTGATACTGTTGACTCCCTTATCAAAGCTTGTCAATGGACGCTTATCGACCAATGTTTTTGCCATGGAGCCGAAGTAAGTAGAAGAACCGGTAGATATCACTAGGGCAGTGGCGGCTCCGCTTATCACGTTTGTCCCCATATAACAAAGATTGGAACACTCTAATGCGTGAAGAGATGGTTCAACAGTAGCTTGTTTTTCAACGGGGAAGGCTTCTCCGGTGAGAGCCGATTCACTTACAATCAGATTTTTAGAATGAAGGATTCGGACGTCTGCTGGAACAAGATCACCGGCTGATAGGTGAATGATGTCTCCTGGCACTAGATTCTCCATGTCGATCTCTTGTTTTATCGATAGGCGAGTTACAGTAGCAGTGGTTCTGACCATCGCTTTTAGTTTTTCTGCTGTCCGTCTGGAACGGAACTCCTGGGTAAAAGTGATAAGTACACTAATGGAAACCATCGTACTAATGATGATGGATGCTTCCAGATCATCTGAAAAATAAGAGAATATATCTAGCCCAAGCAATATTAGAATAAATGGATTCTTGAAGCATAATAGGAGCTGGATGTACCAGGCTGCCTGTTTTTCTTGGGCAATTTGATTTTGACCGTATTGATTTAATCTCTTATTGACCTCAGATTCTGATAATCCCGTCATAGATGTAGCCAAGGCTTCCATAAGGTTATCGATATTCGAGGTAGATGCGTCAAGAAGACGAGAAGAAATGTCGTGGTTCAACGATGCTTTTGTAATGTGTTTACGTTGTTTCATGGTAGTACCTCCCGAGTGTGAAAAATAGACACAAAAAAACTCTCCCTGTAAAAGAGAGAGCTAGCTGCACTATTTTTCTATGCACTCGCATGTCATGTACACATACTTAAAGACACCCACGTAGTTGGTAAAGGGGGGCGAAAAAAAGAGCATAGCAAACATGTAAGGGCATAGAAAATATGCTTCTCTCTTGTTACAAATGATTGATATAGCTGTTTGCATTGATGACTAGGACTGCCTTCCATGTGGAATCCCCCCTTTACAAAATGAAAAACCCTCTAGGAATAACTAGAGGGTTGGAAATATGCATAGCCAAAAAAAGCATTTTCGCTCCCCCTAGTCGAGTTTTGGCACTATACAACGTAAAGAGAGTAACACAATCTCTTAGCCACCTTAAGAAAAGCCTTAATCCGACAGTTCCTGTTCTACCCATGGGCATCTTTCGATATTTCTGGGCAGTGGCCTATGTTTGTATAGGAGCCTCACCTAACGAGGACTTAATTGTTATAGTGAATGATACTCGTACAATCCAGAATTGTCAATAGCAAAATTAATATTGGTACCTAATTTCCTAAATAAGCCTGTTCAAAAAGATTCCTTAGATCCCCAATGCTAGGGGAACGCGGATTCGTAGTTGTACATTTATCCTTCATAGCTATCTCGGCTAAACTATCCAGCTCCTGATAAAACTCCTCTTTTTTTACTCCTGCTTCTTTTAGAGACGCGGGCATTCCTAAATCCTTTCGAAGCTTTTTCACTGCGATAATCAGATTTTTTACTCCGTTTCGTGTATCAGAGGAGGGCAAATTCAAAAGCTTAGCGATTTCCGCATATTTATTGGCCGCTATGCTGAAATTTCGATCTGTATACCCTTTAATGTGAGCATTGTATTCAATAACGTACGGCAACACGATGCCATTGCTTCTCCCATGAGGAATATGAAACTTGGCTCCAATAATATGCGCCATGCTGTGGCTAATACCCAGTGAGGCCGTATTAAAGGCAAGTCCGGCTATACAGGAGGCATTATGCATTTTCTCACGTGAGAGATGATCTTCCCCATTTCGAAATGATTTTTCTAAGTAGGCAAACACAAGTCGTATGGCTTTCTCCGAGAAGGCGTCCGTAAAGTCTGAGGCAAGCGTAGATACGTAGGCTTCCAGAGCATGCGTTAGCACATCGATTCCGGTATCAGCTGTTATAAATGGAGGGACAGTTTTTACGAGTTCCGGGTCGAGAATTGCTTCGGTTGGGAGCATTTCATCAGAAACAAGCGGGTATTTTACATTTTTAGTACGATCTGTAACAACCGAAAAATTCGTTACCTCAGAACCAGTTCCACTCGTAGTTGGGATGGCGATGAACGTTACCTCTTTTGTAATCGCTTCTTTCTGATTCAGGCGATTTTTAAACAGACAAATTGCCTTTGCTGCATCAATTGCTGATCCGCCGCCTAAAGCGATCACGACATCAGGATCGGCTGCACTCATGACCTGTATACCATTCACGATGTTTTCGAGGGGAGGATCTGGAACGATATTATGAAAAATGGTGATATGTTCGTTTTTTTCCTCTAGCTGAAGCTTTACCTTATCAATCATCCCGGACTTAATCATGAAGGGATCGGTTACCACGAAAATACGTTTATTCTCTATACGCTGAAGACTAGATAAAGCATCTGTCCCGAAATGAATGCTCGTTTTTATTTGGAAATGGTTCATGTCTGTCTCCTTTCAACTCACCATATATCTATCACAGGGTAGGATTCCGATTTCATAGCTTTCTCCTTTTATAAGCAGACATAGTGTTATTCTGTCTTTCATCAGCTTGATTTATTTTAACCATTTTTTCATAAACACATGTTTGACATTGGAGCATACTTTGTCTAGCTAACAATCATAATAACTATGAAGTGTGGTGATGAAGCATATGGAAGAGAAACAACGTGTCATTCAAGAATATGTTCCAGGAAAGCAGGTGACTCTAGCCCACTTGATTGCAAATCCCAATCCCGATCTATATAAAAAGCTGGGGCTTCTCTCTGAAAATATCAAAGCGATTGGAATCCTAACGATCACGCCAAGCGAGGCTTCCATCATTGCAGCAGATGTAGCCACCAAATCTGCGGATGTTTCTATTGGTTTCGTAGATAGATTCAGTGGTTCACTTGTCATTACCGGTGATATCTCAAGTGTGGAATCTGCGCTACGAGAAGTTCTGAAAATGCTCTCTGAAGTCTTACACTTTTCAGCTACATCTATAACGAGGTCATAGCTATGGGAAAAATCATAATGCTAGTGGGTAGGACGGGTTGTGGAAAAACAACTCTGACTCAAGCTCTTATGAATACAAAACTCAGCTACCATAAAACACAGATGATTGAAACTGTAGAAAATATTATTGATACGCCTGGTGAGTATATTGAGAACCGTAATTATTACCGTGCACTTATCGTAACCTCAGCAGAGTGTGATTTGATTGGATTCGTACAAGCTTGCACGGATCAAGCTAGTTTGTTCCCTGTTCAATTTGCTAGCGCCTTTGCTAAACCAGTGATTGGGATTGTTACTAAAGTAGATCGGTGTAATCAAAAAGAAGAGCTGGAGCGTGCCGAACAGTTTTTACGTGAAGCAGGAGCACAACAAATTTTTCATGTGAGTAGCTATGAAAAACAAGGTCTTGAGAAGATCAAGGAATTGCTCGCAGGAAACACTTGAGGTGGTAACAGAATGAAAGAGGAAGTGCTTAGTGTCGGAATAGACATTGGTACATCAACCACACAACTCGTCTTTAGCAAGATTGGCATCGAAAATACAGCATCTGCTTTTGGAGTTCCGCGCATTACGATTGTGGATAAAGAAATTATCTATCGAAGCGATATTCATTTTACTCCGTTACTTTCACAAACCGAGATTGATAGTGACGCGGTTCGCAGGATTGTAGAAAAGGAGTATCAACAAGCACATGTTCGGCCTAATGACGTGCAAACAGGGGCTGTCATTATCACTGGCGAGACTGCTCGAAAGCAAAATGCAAGGGATGTATTGCAGAGTTTGAGTGGTTTTGCTGGAGATTTTGTTGTGGCAACGGCCGGTCCTGATCTTGAATCCATTATTTCGGCAAAGGGAGCTGGAATAGACAAGGTATCAGAAGAGAAGGGGGCTAGTGTTGTCAATTTAGATATTGGTGGTGGTACAACCAATTTAGCTGTGTTTAACGACGGAGAATTGGTGAATACAGGGTGCTTGGATATTGGAGGCAGGCTTATAAAAATCGAACCTTCTACACGTAAAATTACCTACATTGCTGATAAAATCAAGCAGCTTATCTACGAGAGGAATTTACAGGTAAAAGAGGGGGATATAGCTGATATCGAGCAGTTGAGAAAAGTAGTAATCGAAATGGTAAGCCTGCTGAAGCAGTCCGTCAATCTGACACAGCGTACCCCATTTTATTCAACCATTGTAACCCATCATGGGATTGATGATCGGATTCACCCGCAATACATCTCTTTCTCTGGCGGAGTGGCTGATTATGTTTATCATCCGGAAGCAGATGATGTACTAGCTTACGGGGATATAGGAATTTTGCTAGGACAAGCGATTCGCCAATCATCCCTCTGCGAAAAACTGAAATTGGTGCAAGCTGCAGAGACGATCCGGGCAACTGTCGTTGGAGCGGGGACGCATACAACCGAGATAAGTGGGAGCACGATTACATACACAGAGGAAAACTTTCCTATGAAAAATCTGCCTATTTTAAAGCTAACAGAAGAGGATGAATCACAAGGCTTTGCTCATTTACAAAATGTCCTACAGGAAAAATTACGTTGGTTCATCTTAGAAAACGAATGGCAGCCTGTCGCCATTGCTATTCGTGGGAAAAAAAGCCCAAGCTTTACAGAAATTCAGGAGCTTGCCAAAGCTTTAATCGGTGGTATGGAGGCGTTAATAAAAGCAGATTTGCCCTTGGTGGTAATTGTTGAAATGGATTTTGCCAAAGTGTTAGGTCAGACGATGCATAGGCAACTGCAATTTTCGAAAGAGGTTATATGCATTGATAGCATCCGTTTAGAAAACGGCGATTACATCGATATAGGAAAACCACTGGCAAACGGCCGTGTGCTACCTGTAATCATTAAAACTCTAGTATTTCATTCCTAACAGTTATGAGGTGACGGCGTTGAAACTTAAAACAACCCTTTTCGGCAATGCATATCAATTTAAAAATGTGATGGACGTCATGGCAAAAGCAAACGAAGAAAAATCAGGAGATAAATTGGCTGGCCTCGCTGCGGAAAGCTCAGAAGAGAGGGTAGCAGCTAAAATTGTGCTGAGTGAATTTACAATGGCTGACCTGCGGAATAATCCAGCTATTCCTTATGAAGAAGATGAAGTGACACGGATCATTCAAGATGCAGTCAACGAAAAAATTTATAACGAAATAAAGAACTGGACAGTCTCTGAGCTACGTGAATGGATTCTTGATGAAAATACCACAGAGGAAAATATCAAGAGAATTAGCAGGGGGCTAACCAGTGAAATGGTTGCCGCGGTCACGAAGCTTATGTCGAATTTGGACCTTATTTATGGAGCAAGAAAAATCCGTATTCAAGCCCACTGTAATACAACAATTGGCTATGAGGGTACTCTGTCAGCTCGATTGCAGCCCAACCATCCCACAGATGATCCAGATGGAATTACAGCTTCCTTAATGGAGGGGCTTACCTTTGGCATTGGTGATGCTGTTATTGGATTAAATCCCGTAGATGATTCCGTAGAAAGCGTAAGTCGGGTATTGAAGAGATTTGAGGATTTCAAGCAAAAGTGGTCAATCCCTACACAAAACTGTGTGTTAGCTCATGTGACTACCCAGATGGAGGCAATCCGTAAGGGAGCTCCAGCCGACCTTATTTTCCAAAGTATTGCTGGTACTCAAAAAGGAAATGAAGCCTTCGGAATTTCAGGGGACATGATTGAAGAGGCACGTCAGTTGGCTCACAGAGACGGAACGGCAACCGGGCCAAATGTCATGTATTTTGAGACAGGACAAGGCTCTGAGCTATCTTCTGAGGCTCATCATGGTGTGGATCAGGTAACGCTGGAAGCACGTTGCTATGGCTTTGCTAAGAAGTACGACCCGTTTCTGGTAAATACCGTAGTGGGATTCATTGGACCTGAGTATCTGTACAACAGTAAGCAGGTCATTCGCGCAGGTTTGGAAGATCATTTCATGGGGAAACTAACCGGTATTTCCATGGGCTGCGATGCTTGCTATACGAACCATATGAAAGCGGATCAAAACGATATCGAGAATTTGGCAGTTCTTCTATCCACGGCTGGCTGTAACTATTTCATGGGTATTCCCCATGGAGACGATGTGATGCTGAACTATCAAACAACTGGTTATCATGAAACAGCAACTCTTCGTGAACTACTTCATTTAAGGCCGATAACTGAGTTTGAAAAATGGATGGAAAAAATGGGATTCATCGAGAATGGTAAGCTAACAAAACGTGCTGGGGATGCATCTGTTTTCCTAGCGTAAGGAATGGAGGCTAGAGCATGCTTCAAGAAAATGACATCAGAAAAGTAGTAGAACAGGTTTTAGCGGAATTGACCTCCAGTGAAGGCCCAGAGAGAACGGAGGGAAAAATTGAAATTAAATCCGCCAAGCCTCGACCTGAATCTAATGTCGGTGGTGGATGGGTTGTCCAACCGCAGATGCCTTCCGATGGAGCTATTGATGATATTACGAAAATTGATCTAAAAAGCCAATTGCTAGTGCCTGATCCAGTAGATGCAAAAGGTTATTTAAAAATGAAAGAACGCACCCCCGCCCGTCTGGGAATTTGGCGTGCAGGTCCTCGTTATAAGACAGAAACCACGCTTCGCTTTCGTGCGGACCATGCTGCGGCACAGGACGCTGTGTTTTCACATGTAGATGAACAGTTCTTACAAGAGATGAATCTCTTTAGCGTACAGACCCTTTGTAAGGATAAGGATGAATATTTAACCAGACCGGATTTAGGACGAAAAATATCTGAAGAGGGCTTGCAAAAGATTAAGGCAAACTGTCAGAAGCAGCCTCAAGTTCAAATCTATGTGTCTGATGGGCTAAGCTCTGCTGCTGTAGAAGCGAATGCAAAGGATATTTTGCCAGCCATCATACAAGGATTAGAGGGGTATAAAATTCAGGTGGGAACACCATTTTTTGTAAAATTAGGTCGTGTTGGCGCTATGGATCAAATCTCCGAGATACTTGGAGCAGACGTAACCTGTGTATTAATCGGTGAGCGTCCAGGTCTGGTCACAGCAGAGTCGATGAGTGCTTATATCGCCTACAAGGCAACGATTAATATGCCAGAAGCACGCCGCACAGTTATCTCCAATATCCATAAGGGCGGAACACCTCCTGTGGAAGCGGGTGCCCATATTGCTGAGCTGATTAAGACTATGCTGGAGAAAAAAGCGAGCGGAATCGATTTAAAACTATAAACTCCCCATTGTCCTTAGGAGGGAATTTTGAATGAAGAATGATGCACTTCGGGCGAATGTGTTGAGTGTAAAAATCATCCCAAATGTGGCTCCCGATATGATAAAAGCATTTCAGCTACAACCCAATCAAAAAAGCTTAGGGATTATAACGGCTGACAGCGACGATGTAACCTATACTGCTTTGGATGAAGCGACAAAGGAGGCAGCCGTTGATGTCGTATATGCCAAATCAATGTATGCAGGAGCTGCCAATGCCAATTCGAAATTGGCGGGAGAAGTAATAGGAATATTGGCTGGTCCAAATCCAGCAGAAATTCGAAGTGGCTTACATACAGCGGTCGACTTCATTCATAATGGAGCTCATTTTATCAGTGCTAATGATGATGATTCTATCGCTTACTTTGCTCATTGTGTTTCTCGACCAGGAACGTATTTGTCCAAGATGGCAAATTTAGAGGATGCAGAAGCTATTGCTTACCTGATTGCACCTCCTTTGGAAGCAATGTATGCCCTTGATGCTGCCTTGAAAGCAGCCGATGTTAAGCTGGCGACATTCTACGGTCCACCCTCGGAGACCAACTTCGGTGGTGCATTGCTAACAGGAAGTCAATCCGCTTGTAAGGCAGCATGTGATGCATTTGCCGAGGCCGTCCAATACGTTGCCGAAAATCCCCAGAGTTATTAAGTAAATAAGGTGATCCTATGAGAAAAAATGCTTTAGGACTCATTGAGGTAAAAGGGCTGTTAGCGTCTATAGAAGCAGCAGATGCAGCCATGAAGGCAGCTAATGTTACCTTGATTGGGTTGGAGAAAATAAAAAATGGCTTTGTTACCGTAAAAATTACAGGAGATGTGTCAGCGATTACCGCTGCTGTGGAAGCAGGGGCAGAAGCAGTGGATAGAGTTGGCACACTAATTTCTAAGCATGTGATCTCAAATCCAGATGATAACTTATATCGAATGGTGGAACAGCCGAATAGCTTACCATTCCAACCAAGAAACCGCAGGCTGGCAACACAAATTACCCAAACACCTTCACAGACAAAGGAGCTTGGAAAATCGGGAAAATCAAAAACAACCGAAGAGCTACAACACCTTGATAGTGAATTGCTACCTGCTCAAAGCGAGCCTCTTGCGGATACAGCATCGGCACCGTTGACTAACTCGGATAACGCCACCAACCTACTACCTGAAAGTC
Organism: Brevibacillus sp. SKDU10; assembly: GCF_001645205.1. Taxonomy (NCBI): domain Bacteria; kingdom Bacillati; phylum Bacillota; class Bacilli; order Caryophanales; family Paenibacillaceae; genus Brevibacillus; species Brevibacillus sp. SKDU10. The sequence continues at coordinate 13,311 of NZ_LSSO01000056.1, forward strand.
AGGCAGAGCAGCAGCTAAAGAAAATGACAGTTGGTGAGCTAAGAGAGGAAGCGAAACGACTAGGAATCGTGAAGATTAACAATAGGCAAATGAGACAGGCCAAAAAAGCTCAGCTTGTTCAGGAGATTACCAAATTGCATAAAGAAGGGGTAAATACATGATGCTTTCTGATAAAGACTTACTTTCCGTACAAGAAGTAAGAAATCTGATAAAGAGATCGAGTATGGCTCTAAAGACTTTGAGTAAGATGTCCCAGGAACAGATTGATTCCATTGTAAAAGC
>NZ_LSSO01000057.1:0-29015 GCF_001645205.1 Brevibacillus sp. SKDU10
ACTGTTCAGTTTTCAAAGATCATTTTAACTTCCACCGTCCAACCTCTTATTTCGTGTTCCTCGGTGGTACTTTTATAATATAGCATATCAGTTGTTTAGAAGTCAATACTTTTTTAAAAGTTTTTTTAGCGTGATTAAAATTTAATTTACCTTTAAATAAGTGTGGCAACTGCGCAACGATTTCAAATGATATCATAATAGAATATTCTATGCAACTATATTATTTCTTTTTTTCTATTACATGAATTAATTCAGCGATAGAAGGCTTTAACCAATCCTGCTGCTCCATTCCAATTCCATCACTATCGTCGTTTTTCACTTGAAGGCTTACCATATTCGGATGGATATTAGCACACAAAAAATATATCTGTTTATCAGGTTCCTTTAGACCAGTAATACGCCCCAGATAGAGCCTCAAATACTCATATAAGATAGATCGATGCTGGATAGACAGAATGTCAGAGGAACTACGATAGCTTTTTCCTGTTAGCTCTTTTACATCTCGAACATCTATGCTATTAACTAATGAAGATACAAACAAGTACACCTGTCCGCTGTCAATCTGATATTGTTTACATGCTTCTCTGGCAACCTTATCAATCATTTTATACCAGGCTTTCCCACGGTACCCACCCAAATGCGGAAACAGTTTAATAGCAAGCATGACCTTCCCAGCTTTTTTACCAATAATAAAGCCCCCATCCAGTTCAAATTCTATAACTGAACTATGCTCCATCAAAAAACGCAAAAAAACCAACTGAATTTGCTTAGAGAGGCGACAGGATGATTTTCTCTTTAACGCACACTCTCTTTTCATGATCTCTTCCTCTTGATAGACAGCTACAATGCGCTGAAATAATCTCATTTCCATCGAAAGATTCATTTTGTGCTTCAGCTTTGATTGGATCGTACTCCTCTTCTCTTCATCTAAATGCTGAAGCAATCTTTCTAAAGCCTGAGCAATCCGTTTTAATTCCATATTCTCCTGAAGACTTATCATTGCCATCTCTCCTCCTTGACGGATCCTGTGATTGTAAGACATACCCATTTGCCTCCCTATCCCTCTTACGACCTTCTCACGTACATTTCTCTCTTGATCGGAATCGATTTACATGAACGATCTCTCTCAACCGGGTGAATTTGACTTAAAACACTGCTTTTCTCTGCCATGCCCAATCTCCACAAACCACCTCATTGACAGTCTTTCTTCTGCTGGGTAGTATATCCATGAAGCTGCCACTATTAACAGAATAGAACGTCTTTCCTTAGGAGGGAGTCAGTTGAGTAACTTATCCAAAAAAAAGCTGGAAGCCGAAATCAGCGAAGCTTTTATTAAATTTCAAAGAGAGCTGATTGGACGCGGCCCCCAAGAAGCCAAAACATATATCGTCAGTGACATGATCATTTCTCGCTTTAAAGGAGTCCTTACTGTAGAGGAAAAGCATTTGTCTCATCATGAAAAAGGGCGCCGCGTTGTTAAACAAATGCGCGAAATCCTGCGTGAAATGTACAGTCAGGAAACGGAGGCAATTGTAGAAAGAATTACGGGCCTTAAGGTTCTTTCCAGCCACAGTGATATCAGTACCAAAATGGGTGAACGGATCGAGGTATACGTACTGGACAAAGACCTAGAAAAACACCTACAAGATAATACCTCCAGCAATTAACAGACTCTCCCATATATGAACACTAAAGTGTTGAAAGCACTCCTCCGCTTTATAGAGGAGTGTTTTCATCATCTTCAGCATTATCCAACAACCAGCGATACCCTCGATGCTTAGGACTACTGATAAACACATAATGTGCCCCTAATCTCCGATACAAAGGAGCATACCGCGGTAGCTGCGTCATAACATATACGCGACAAGTACCCAAACTAACGAAAAATTCAATAACTCGAAACGAATCGTTCCATTCATCAGGAAACAAGTAAACCTGTTCAAACGAAGCAAGCTTTGTTTCTTCAGGAGCAAAGCCCTGTGTAGCCACTTGGCGAAATCCTTCTTTAACCATGTCATGTCTCAATGCTTCCCGATAAAAGGCCACAATCTGCAAGCCATCTATTAGATTTCGATCTAACTCATGCTTACTAGCGGTTTGAACAAAATCACAAAAAACTTCTCCACGGCCTACAATAAGCATACTTTTCATCCTGCTTTCGCCTCATTCATACAAATTACTGTGTGACTGGATTATGATCCGCAACAACAAGAACATCCATATGGCGTATTTGCCTTAATAATTTTTGTACAACGGAGCCCGTTTTTATTTCTTCCCATCTCGTCCGAGCAGAATGGCCGATGATGACCTGCGTAACATTTTTACGATTCATCTGCATGACTAACTCACGAAAAATGTGCCTTCGTTCTTGTACTTGATAAATTTCAAAAGATCCACCCATGCGTTCCGTTAAATACCTAAGTTTGTCTAGTAAATCAAGCTCATCTGGAGTAAGGGGATTATGATCCTGTACATACGCAACATACCAATCTGCCTTTAACCGATAAGCAATGCGAAATCCCCGTCGTATTAATCGCCCACTGTCTTCACGTAAATTTACACATACAAAAATAGTCTCTTGTTTTCTCCACGGCCCGCGTAACGCCCCCTTACGCTCCCAAGACTCTAAACGCTCATCCACATCATCCGCCACTTCACGTAAAGCTAATTCACGTAAGGCAATCAGATTTCCAAGCTGAAAAAAGTGATTTAGCGACTGCTCTACCTTATCTAAGGCATAAATATTGCCCTCTTTCATTCTCTCTTGTAAAGCTTTAGGAGAAATATCCACCAGCTCAATCTCATCTGCATCGTGTAAGATGCGGTCAGGGACTGTTTCCCGTATTCGAATACCTGTGATTTGTTCAACACTATCAGTTAGACTTTCTACATGCTGAATATTCATGGTTGAAATTACAGAAATGCCAGCTTGCAGTATGCGCTCGACATCTTCGTATCTTTTTAAGAACCGGCTAGTCGGAACATTGGTATGGGCTAATTCATCCACTAGAACCACTTCCGGATTGCGCCTAATAATAGCCTCAGTATCCATTTCTTCCAAATATACATTCTTATAGAACATCATCTTCCTCGGAATAGTCGTTAGCTTCCCTATTTGCTCGTGGGTCTCTTTGCGCCCATGCGTCTCCAATAATCCAATTACAACATCTATCCCACTGTGTAACAGCTCATTCGCCTCGCGAAGCATAGTGTATGTCTTTCCTACACCTGGCGCTGCTCCAACAAAAATTTTTAATTTGCCACGTTTTATTCGTTTAATCTCCTTTTCCATCTCCTCTGTCGAAAGGCGATGAAATGGATGAGGAACAAATCCACGATGGCGTTTAGCAGGGAGAACCCGTCCCCCACTGGTTGCCGAGCGATCTGCCACGATCAGGACATCTGTATTTTTGCTTTTGCGTAAAATCTTGTTAATAATCGAACCATGCACAATTTCTTCCCATCTGCTTCGCTTGGATTGCCCCATGACAATCCGAGTAATGTTATGATGCAAAGCGTACTGTACAATCTCTTTAGCAACATCACTATCCTTGGATAAAGGAACCTCTTCAAAGCTTGCACCCACTTTTTGCGCCAACGTAACCATTGAGCGTTTAAAGGTTGCCTCTTCCTTAGACATCATCCGTTTGCTATTACGAAAGCATGCGATAAGAAGCTCCGCACCTAAGCGTTTAGCTACCTGTTGTCCGCGCCGAATCAAAATCGAACCATTCCAGTGATACTGAACAGTAACCAGGATACGCTCACTCGCTCCAGACGGGCCAAGCATCCCCTGTTGTTCACGATATCTGTCTAAATCATCATTTACTTCCCCAGCCACGAAACGTAATGCCAATTCTCTTAGCACAGCCAAATTATCATGCCGATACAAACGCTGATGCTTTGACTTAAGCTTAGACAACGCTTCTCCTTGAGATGAGTGAGGTAAAATCCTTCCCTCCTGCAATCTCTTAAGAATAACTTCCGGTGGAACATCCAAAAGCTTTACCTCATCCGCTTCGGCTAACGTCTCATCCGCCACACAATCGGCTACACGAACAGGCACCCCGGTTAGTCGTTGGGCTATGCCTTTCATTCCTTCGAGCTCGTAGATATTAAGCGTAGTAATCACACTTATATTGTGTTCTAACAGATAACGAACGTCCTCGATCCGAGTACGACGTATCGCTTCGGGTCGATTCCGATGCGCTAACTCATCCACCAAGACGACCTCTGGGTCACGTCTAACGATTCCCTCGATATCGAGGTCCTCTTTCAAAATGCCCTTTTCATCCCAAGCAATAGCAGGTATTACGTCGAGGCCTTCCAGTTTCTCGTAATTTTTCCCTCGGTTAATGGCACGTGAATGAATCACACCAATAACCACATCTAAGCCTTTTTTCCGGAGGCGTTGCCCTTCTAACAGCATGTGGTAGGTTTTTCCCGAGCCACTAACCGCCCCCAGAATAATTTGCAAACGGCCTTTATGGATTTCCAAAATAGAGCGCAAGATTTCCTCTGGCGTTTTTCGGCGAAAATCATCCATACTACTTCACCTGATCCAGCGCCATGTTTAACTCCAATACATTTACTCGTTTTTCACCAAACAGGCCCAGCGAGCGATCCTCTGTGTGGTTACGAATGAGTTGGTTAAGCTGATCTGTAGTCAAATTGCGCAAGGCTGCAATGCGCGGCACCTGAACACGAGCCGCCTCTGGTGTAATATGCGGATCAAGTCCTGAAGCTGAGTTCGTTACTAAATCTGCCGGTATCTCGGCCTGCACAATAGTCGGATTCGCAGTCAAGAAAGCTGCTACGTCCTTTTTCATTCGTTCCACTAATGCTGGATTGGACGGAGCATAGTTATTCGAGCCTGAGCCAGCCGCGTTATATTCTATAGAAGAAACACGTCCAGAAAAGTATTTCGGGTCAGTAAATGATTGACCAATTAGCTTAGACCCTATGACCTTCCCAGTCGCATCCGTAATCAAGCTTCCATTTGCCTGTGCCGGCATTAACGCCTGAGCCAGACCTGTCATAAGCAAGGGATAAATAACGCCGCAGATCAATAACAGCACAAGACTGACTCGTATATTTTTTAACATGATTACTCACCTTTTCATTTATTAGTTTTTCTATTGCAGACCAACTACCACCAACAGCATATCCAATAGCTTAATACCGATAAAAGGAGCAATGATTCCGCCTAATCCGTAAATAAACAGATTGCGGGACAAGAGCTTGATTGCACTCATAGGTTTATATGTAACACCCTTCATCGCTAACGGTATTAACAAAGGAATAACGATCGCGTTAAACAGCAATGCTGATACAATTGCGCTTTGGGGTGTAGCCAGTTGCATGATGTTCAACGCTTGCATCTGAGGAATTGCCACCATTAGCATCGCCGGAATAATGGCAAAATACTTGGCAATATCGTTTGCGATACTAAAGGTAGTAAGGGCTCCACGAGTCATAAGAAGCTGTTTCCCTATTGCCACTACCTCGATAATTTTGGTCGGATCAGAATCCAGATCAACCATGTTCGCAGCTTCTTTCGCAGCAACCGTACCGCTATTCATCGCTAATCCCACATCGGCTTGAGCTAGTGCAGGTGCATCATTCGTACCATCACCCGACATCGCCACCAGCTTTCCTTCCGCCTGTTCCTTGCGAATAACCGCGATCTTGTCCTCTGGTTTAGCTTCTGCAATGAAATCATCCACACCGGCTTCCCGTGCAATGGTAGCCGCTGTTAATGGATTGTCACCTGTACACATCACAGTCCTGATTCCCATCCGCCGCAGCTCCTCGAAGCGCTCGCGCATACCTGCTTTTACCGTATCCTTTAAATAAATGACGCCCAATACTCGAGTACCATCTACCACGGCTAATGGGGTGCCTCCTTCTTTAGCCATTCGATTCGCTGTCGTGTCCAAATCGTTAGGAACTTGACCGCCTCTCTCTATAACATAGGCTTTAATGGCATCAACGGCCCCTTTCCTTACCACGCGACCATCTGAAAAATTAGTCCCGCTCATCCGAGTTTCTGCTCTAAATTCCACACCTTCTGTACCTGAAATGTGCCACTCTGATTCAGGAACTCCCATTTTTTTAGCTAGTTCTACAATAGAGCGTCCCTCTGGTGTTTCGTCATGCAAGGAGCTGTGCAGGGCTGCTCGATATAGCTCTTCTTGTTTTGAACCGCCTACTGCCACAAATTCAGAGGCCATCCGGTTGCCATACGTAATTGTCCCGGTTTTATCCAAAATAATGGTATTTATATCTCCTGCCGCTTCGACCGCTTTTCCTGACATTGCAATCACATTATATTGGGTGACCCGATCCATCCCTGCAATCCCAATCGCAGATAATAATCCACCAATGGTTGTTGGTATAAGGCAAACCAACAGGGCCACCAAGGTCGCAACTGGAATCCCTACATTTACATAAGAAGCAATTGGTAACAGTGTCGTACATACGATCAAAAAAATTAACGTTAAGCTTATTAAAAGAGTATTTAAGGCTAGCTCATTAGGAGTTTTTTGCCGTTTTGCTCCTTCGACCATGCTGATCATTCGATCTAAGAAGGATTCCCCTGGATCTGCCGTTACACGTACCGTAATTCGATCACTAACCACGCGAGTACCGCCAGTAACCGAACTAAAATCTCCGCCTGCCTCCTTGATGACTGGAGCCGATTCGCCCGTAATAGCCGACTCATCGACTGATGCTACTCCCTCAATAATCTCGCCATCGCTTGGTATTAGCTCATTGGTAGTAACGATAACAATATCGCCTTTGCGTAGCTCTGTGGAATTAACCACTTTTATGACTCCATTTTTTTGTAATAGATTTGCTGTCATATCCTGTTTACTTTTTTTCAAGCTATCAGCCTGTGCCTTACCGCGCCCTTCCGCCAGAGCCTCAGCAAAATTCGCAAACAGGATGGTCACAAATAGAATCACGCTCACGATACTGTTGTAAAAAGCATTGGACTCGCCACCAAAGGCATTTGGCATAACACTTAAAATGAGGGTAATCACAAAGCCTATTTCCACCACAAACATGACTGGATTTTTAACCATCAACCGCGGGTTAAATTTCGTAAAGGCATCAATCATTGCCTGCCAAACTATCTCCTTGGTAACCAAGGATTTTCGTTGATTACTCATAGGGAAGGACTCCTTTTTTCATTAGCGTATCGACAGCCACTCAGCAACAGGACCAAGGGCAATCACAGGGAAGAATGTTAACGCACCTACAATGAGTACCGTAGCAAGCAGGATGCTCATGAATACTGCATTATCCGTGCGAAAGGTACCAATGGTTTCCGGAACAGGTTTCTTCATCATAAGGGAGCCTGCTACCGCTAGCATTAAAATAATAGAGAAATAGCGTCCAAATAACATGACCAGGCCCGTTGAGATATTCCAAAATGGCGTATTATCAGATAGGCCCTCAAATCCCGAACCGTTATTAGCTGCTGAAGAAGTAAATTCATATACCACTTGAGAAATTCCATGGAAGCCAGCATTTGAAATAGAGCTTGCTCCTAGTTCGCTAGCCAAAGCAATCGCAGATGGAGCTAGGACGATTAACGGATGAATCAAAATAGCGATTGCGATTAATTTCATCTCTTTACTTTCAATCTTGCGTCCCAAATATTCTGGTGTACGCCCTACCATCAAGCCTGCTAAAAACACAGCCATAATGGCATACATCAAAATGTTCATTGTGCCGACACCATCTCCGCCAAACACGCAATTTAGCATCATCTGAGCTAAAGGAACCATCCCGCCAAGTGGCGTTAAGGTATCATGCATGTTATTAACCGTTCCTGTAGTAGCCGCTGTGGTTACCGCAGTAAATAGAGCCGACTGTGCAATGCCGAAGCGAACTTCTTTCCCCTCCATGCTGCCATTCGCCTGAGACAGCCCCGCTTGAGCTAACGCTGGATTTCCATTCGATTCTGCAACATACACAATCGTCAAGAAAGTTAAAAACATCAGGAACATAGCAATAAATATCATAATTCCTTGTTTTTTATTGCGTGTCATAGCACTAAAAGTAAACGGTAAGGAAGCCGGGATGAGAAACATACATAAGATTTCAATAACATTGGTTAAAGGTGTAGGATTCTCAAAGGGATGTGAAGAGTTAACCCCAAAGAATCCTCCTCCGTTTGTACCAAGGTGCTTAATGGCTTCCATGGAAGCCACAGGTCCACGAGCGATTTGTTGTTCTGCACCCTGTAAAGTAGTAGCAGTCACTGTTGGACTCATCGTTTGGGGCACCCCTTGAGCCACCAATAATAAAGTAACAACCACGGCCAAAGGCAATAACACGCGAGTATGTGCCCGAATCAGGTCTACGTAGAAGTTGCCAATCTGCTTTTGTCCTGTAATTCCTCTCATAAAGGCCATCACAACCGCAATACCAGTGGCAGGCGTTGTAAACATCAGATAGATAATAACCGTCATTTGGGACAGATAGGACAAGCCTGACTCTCCACTATAATGCTGTAAGTTCGTATTTGTTAAAAAGCTAGCTACTGTATTAAAGGCAAGCAGCGGTTCCATGCCATCAATCCGACTAGGATTCCCCGGCAAAAATCCCTGAAGTCTAACAATGAGATACCCAATGACAAACATGACAAGATTGCTAAGTAATACCGCTCCTGCGTACTGTTTCCATGTCATTGCTCTCACTTGAATACTAGAAGCTTTATATACAATTCGCTCGAATCCTTCAAATATTCGGTCTATATTAGTTGCCTCCCATGAAAAAGCTTGCGCCAAGTAACGGCCAAATAAAATGGCTAGGATCAGCAACATTCCTAATACTGCGGCAATTTGCAACAAATCCACAACAGTTCCTCCTAACGTTTCTACAGTTTACAGTTGGTACTATTAATACTTTTCAGGACGAATTAATGCATCGATGAGGTAGAGAATAACCCCTGTAACGATAATCATGAGTATAGTCACCGCTCTTCTCTCCCTTCTTCTGTTACCACTTTGTCACAGAATGCCACCGTCCCAAAAAACAGACCGAATACACCTGCCACCAGTAAAATCGCAACAATATCCATCCTTTTTTCCTCCTCTGCCAACTGTCTGATCAACGTTCGACAATCTGTGGTTCCCCTGTGCTCTCCCTTTGATTTGAAGTCCACCTTGGAACAAAAAATAGACCAATGCTTGCTCCTATCCAAACGGCAAAAAGAACATGATACAAACCGTAAGTCACAGCCTATCCTAGCGAAGCTTACCTATTGCCTCACCAGAGCCTGCCTACTCATTTGTTATAATGTTCAACCGTCAAAAAAGAAGCACTCATTGGTCTACCTAACGCCCAGCTAGCCATCGCTCTCTTTGCGTTCTGTCTCCCTAATCCTCTTTCGTACAGTTGTACGTATGATGTTTGAAATAAATGTAAGCAAAACAAAAAGACCTACGCTTTTAGCTCTGAGGGAATAAGAAAAAACCCCTCAATAAATACAGGTGGTCTCATTGACCTCCTTCGCTTTAGCCGACGAAGTTAGCTGACGGGTAGGATGGCGAAAGAGTTACTCATCCCTTCTACATCTAGTAGAATTAACCCCAATAAAAAGTGGGTCCTCCGTTCCCGAATGCCTCGGGATTTGGCCGTTATGCTATTGGTTGCTTACGAGTCTTATTATACGTCCTTGCTTATCTTCTGTTAACAGTGATCTAGCTACAAAAACTGTCAATTTCATGTAAAATTACGCATTTCTGAGGAAACACTCTCACGTTTCCTCAGCCAATCTCATTATTTTATTTATTTTCTTTTGTTTTCTTATTTTGTACAAGCCTGTGCCTATCAACAAATTGAAAAATCTCCTCCACCTGATCAATGAAAAAAACAGGGATAGACATCTTCTGTAATGGCAGCCAGCTTACTACTGCCAAGATGTTTTGCACCTTGTCCAGCAACTCCTTGTCTTTCTCACGCCGGATTACCACAATTTTCGGATAGGACTCCCGTTTAAAGCCTTCCACTATGATCAGCTCGGCCCCTTGCTCGCTCATCCTCGTGATAAGCTTTGGGAGTGGAACTGCTTGATTTTCCATCCAAGCGGTTTGTGTAGCCGATTGAATAGCTACCATAGGAGCTCCTGCCTGCCGGAAGTTCCATGTATCCTTTCCCTCCTGATCTAATTCAAAGTCATGCCCATCATGCTTAATTACACCCAGTCGTATTCCCATTTGTGTAAATCGCTCAATTAACTTGCATACCAATGTAGTTTTGCCTGAGTTGGAATACCCCACAAATTGAATAACACTATCTGTAGATTCCATTTGGTTTATTTCCTTGTTCATTTGTTTTCTCCTAATGAATTTTTGCTATTCCATACTTTTTTTGCTTCTTCATAATCAGCAGGGGTATTCATATTAAACGTCGTCAGATCATCCCAGCATTCATCCGTTACTTCCTTTACAATCATCTCTTCTAACGCATGCATTACCCGGAAATCTTCCCGATCCAGAGCCGTCTTCCAAATTTCTTTGGTTTGTTGATGATAAAGCGCAAATAACGGCTGTAATCGCCCGCCCGCTTTAGCTACTACAGCATTTATATCTTTATCTAAACGATCGTTTAAATTATCGAATAAGCGTTGTACATGCTTCGTACGTAAAAATGGCAGGTCACAGGATACAACCAAATACCACTCTTCCTGTCTTACAGACATACTCGAATAAATACCGCTGATCGGCCCATGTGAAGCTACTATATCACCTGTGATAAACACTTTTGTTCCAAGCTCATTGATGTGAGGCAATCGTTTTGGATCATTCGTCACAATCACACAGGGGCGACCCAGAGGCAAAATCTGCTCTAGCATATGTAAAAGGAGTGGTTTCCCCTGCCATTCCAGTAGTTCTTTGGGCTTACCCATACGGCTGCTTTGTCCCCCTGCTAAAATTACAATACATAATGAATCCACCATTTTTCGTCACCCCGCTTATTTTTCATACTTCTTTCATACATTTATGGACAAATGGCAAAATAGTTATGATGCTATATTCATATGCAACCGTAATTGATATACTAAGACCGTACCTTGTAACAAGTATCACTTACAAGAGAGAAAAGTATGAAGTGAGGGAAAATCTTCATGCCTGTAGAAACGAAAACCTTCGTGGATCAAATATCTCGAGCATTTTGGGAAGATATGAAACGTATGTCGACCCTCGTTGAAAGTATTCCGGGTAAGCCGTTATTTTTTGACGGAGACCCTGCTGATTATGTTTATTTGGTAGAAAGCGGTAAGGTTCGACTATCTAAGACAAGCACAGACGGAAAAGAATTAACCCTTCAAGTATATAATCCGGGTGAGTTATTTGGTCTGTTCGGGTTGTTTAATTCATCCCTGTGTTATAGCGCTACTGCCGTTGTCCTACAGCCCGGTGAATTACGAGTCATCTCTCGTGCGTCCCTAGAAGAGCTCCTCACGGCAAACGGAGCCTATTGTGTAGAGTTCCTACGTTGGATGAGTCTTGAGAACCGCCGTATGCAATCTAAGTTCCGCGATCTTTTATTAAACGGAAAAACAGGTGCACTCTATTCAACTCTCATTCGCATGTGTAACACATACGGCCGTCAGCTTCCAAACGGTATCCTGATCGATCTATCACTGACCAATAAAGACTTAGCTCAATTTATTGGACTTACACGCGAAAGTGTTAATCGGTTATTAGGTGATTTAAAAAAACTAGATGTTATTGAACCTCTGCCAAATGGCTACATTCTAGTAAAGGACATTCACTATTTACGGGAAAAAATATGCTGTGATGATTGTCCACCAGACATTTGCCGTTTGTAGCGCATGCTTATATTCCTTTCATTTTAATGAAAGGCACGATACACAATCAAATACAAGAAGCCTGTTGAACAACTCAACAGGCTTCTTTTTTTATTCTTTGATATCTTATTCAGCAATGTAAGACCATTTGTAATCGACGAAACCAAGTGCATCAAGCAATACGCCTTTTACTTTGTCATTTTGAATCCAGTTTTGTGTACGGTAGTAGATTGGAATTACAGGCATTTCATCCATGATGATTTGCTCTGCTTCAGCAAACAACTGTGTACGTTTCTCTGGATTTGGTTCAGAAGCTGACTTGATTAATAGCTCCTTGTATTTTGGATTTTCCCAGTTTGTATCATTGTTACCGCCTTTTTTATCACGGTACAGCTCTAGGAAGTTAATTGGATCATTGAAGTCTGCAGACCAAGCCATACGTCCGATTTGATAGTTACCTTGGTGTAGCTTATCAATGTATACTTTCCACTCGGTATTTTCTAGTTTTACATCTACGCCCAAGTTCTTTTTCCATTGGTCTTGGATGGCTTCTGCAATTTTCTTGTTACCTTCCAACGTATTAAAGGATAGTGAAATTGGAGGCAGCTTGCTGATACCTAGCTCTTTCATACCTTCGTCTAACAATTTTTTAGCTGTTGCTGCATCGTTATCTTTAAAGTAGCCTTCTGGTTTAATAGCCATAGTTGGAGGCAGGATACCTAGTGCAGGTTGCTCTCCAGCTTGCGTAATGTTTTCTACAATCGCTTTACGATCTACCGCATAGGCAAAGGCTTTACGGATTTTTGCATTAGTAAACGGTGCTTTTTCTGTATTGAACTTGTACCAATAGATGGATGCAGTAGGCTTCATCTTCAAGGCACCCTCTGCTTTTTTGATAGGCACAACATCTGTTGGCAAGTCTCCAACTGGTTTACCTGCCCAATCCAAATCACCGTTGTCAAACATGGAAAGCTCTGTATTGCCATCATCAATCATGGAGAATTCAATTTTTTCCATTTTTACAGAATCTTTATCCCAGTAGTTTTCGTTCTTGGTCAACACAATCTTACTCTTATGCTCCCAAGTATCTAGCTTGAACGGACCGTTACCCACGTGGGTTTTTGCATTTTTCGCCCAGTCAGGATTTTCGGTATCTACTTTTTGATTGATTGGATAGTATGTGTAGAAAGCTGTTAGCTCCAAGAAGAATGGAGTAGGGTTTTCTAACGTAACTTCTAATGTGTTATCATTAATAGCTTTGATACCTACGTCTTCCATTTTTCCTTTACCCTTATGGAATGCTTCTGCACCCTTAATGTAATAAAGCTGGTACGCATAGCTAGATGCTGTTTTTGGAGTAAGAACGCGTTTCCAAGCATATTCGTAGTCTTTAGCAGTAACAGGGTCACCGTTAGACCACTTTGAATCACGCAATGTGAATGTATATGTTTTTAAATCATCTGAAATTTTAACATCGGATGCAACAGAATTGTGAGGCTTGCCGTCTTCACCCAAACGAGTTAGACCATCAAAGGTAGAACGAACAATTGCCCCAGAAGTAGCATCTTCTGTAAGACCAGGATCAAGCGTAGGAGGCTCAGATGCAAGGTTTAAACGAAGGGTTTGATTGCCGCTTGCTTTTGAATCTTCAGACTTTTTAGATTCGTTACCAGCTGGAGCAGCTCCGTTACCGTTACCTGCACTACAGCCTGCAAGAGCAGCACCTACTACAAGAACGGAACTCATCAACACAAATATATTTTTCTTCATAGTTGTAAATCCCCCTTTTATGTTTATAACGAATGATATGAATAAATTTTATACTAATTTTATTTTTACGTTTTATCAAATAAAACAAAATTAAACATTATTAACTCTATTACCGTAAAAAAAAAGAGTCATTACGTAAAATATGCGTAATGACTCTTTTGTACATTTTATTTTTTTTCATATCCATTTATAACTACATCTAGTTTACCTGTACTTGGGTCAATGATTAAACCATGGATTGGCACCGATGGAGGCAGTAACGGATGATTAAGGATCATATCGACACTCTCTTTGACAGCATCGGTCACGTTATCAAAACCTCGCAACCATTTTTCCAAATTAATCCCAGCATTTTTTAATAGATGTAACGAATCTGCCGAAACCCCTCGCTCTCGCACCTTTTCTAAAAAATGCGTAGGATTAATCGCACTCATTCCACAATCGTAATGACCTACCACTATGACTTCTTCTGCTTGTAACTCATAGATAGCCACTAAGATACTTCTCATAACCGCCCCAAACGGATGAGAGACAATAGCTCCTGCTGTCTTAATAATCTTGACATCTCCATTTTTGACGTTCATTGCGTAAGGAAGAAGTTCGACCAGTCTTGTGTCCATACATGAAATGACAACCAACCGTTTATCAGGAAACTTGGTTGTTGTGAACTCCGTATATCTCTGATTTTCTACGAACTTTTTATTGTACTCTAAAATCTCTTCAAGTTTTCCCACGCTTCTTCACCTCGACTTTTCTCTCAATTTGGCCTGCCCATTTTCTTAGATGCTGTACGTATTGGTAGGTTTTTTTGCACCTTATTATTTTCGTGATTTATCTGTCCAATCCCTTTTTGTAGACAAAATAACTACAACTGCGTAACAGTTTGATAGATCAAAAATATATTTAACGCAATAATGACACCACTTATCAGCCACGCAATAGCAGTAACCCACTTCTTATTAACAAACTCGCCCATTTTAGCCTTGCTACTGGTAAACTGCACAAGAGGAACAATCGCAAAGGGGAGCTGAATCGACAAAATGACTTGACTTAATATAAGTAATTCTGTGGTTCCTTTTTCTCCGTATAGGGCTGTAACAATCACCGTTGGAACAATCGCAATCAGACGAGTAATTAAACGTCGCAGCCACGGTGTTATGCGAAAATTAATAAAACCCTCCATGACAATCTGACCAGCCAATGTACCCGTTAAAGTAGAATTTTGACCAGATGCTAGCAAGGCTACCCCAAACAGAATACTCGCTGCTGTTGTTCCAAGCACAGGAGTCAGCAAATAATAAGCGTCACCAATCTCAGCTATATCTGTCATGCCAGCCTGGTGAAACGTAGAGGCTGACAAAATCAAGATAGATGCATTGATAAACAAGGCGAAGAATAGAGCAATCGTTGAGTCCAAACGAGCATATTTAATCGCTTCCCGCTTGCCAGTCTGCGTCCGTTCGAAATCACGTGTTTGGACAATAGAGGAGTGCAGATACAGATTATGCGGCATGACAGTTGCACCAATAATCCCAATCGCGATATAGAGCATCGCAGGATTTGTTACGACTTCCGTACGCGGGATAAACCCTTGCATGATCTCGCTGATTTGAGGCTGAGCCAATAGGATCTCAACTCCGAAGCACACCCCAATGGTGCCGATTAACGCAATAACAATGGCTTCTATATAACGGAATCCTTTATTTTGTAAAAACAAAACTAACAACACATCAATAGCAGTAATCAACACCCCATACAATAACGGAATGCCGAATAGCAAATTCAATGCAATTGCTGATCCAATCACCTCTGCTAAATCACAAGCCGCAATGGCGATCTCGCACAGAACCCATAAGACCATTGCTACTGGCTTGGAATAGTGATCCCGGCAAGCCTGAGCTAAGTCCCGACCTGTTACGATTCCCAGCTTTCCTGCGAGGGCTTGTAAAAACATTGCCATTATATTAGAAAGAAGAATCACTGACAAAAGCGTATATCCGAACTGGGAACCTCCCGCCAAATCAGTCGCCCAGTTTCCAGGGTCCATATATCCTACAGCAACCAGATAACCCGGTCCCGCAAAAGCTAGAAATTTACGAAATTTGGATGCATTTTTGGGTACAGGCATTGAACTGTGCACTTCTTGTAAGGAAGGCTGGGTAATCCCTCTTCTCCATCCTTTTCCCTGCTCTGATGCTACCGCTTCGTGATGTTTATCAGACATTTGAGATCACTCCCTTCCCAGCTTACCTCTTTTATTTACATGTACTTGTTATACTGTCTTCCCTTTTACCTTAACAACCGCTTTTTTGCACTAAGGAAACTTTGTAATAATTATTATAAACACCTCATTTGAAATGTAAATAGCCCACGCCTTCATCCTATTCACAAAAAGGGATTTCTGTTTGTTGTTTCCCCAACATAAATGGGCTATACTAAAATGGGAATAAATTCTTTATCACTACTTCGTATAGAAAGAAGGGGAGTGCAGCAATGAATAGAAAGAAAATCGCCGGACTATTTCTACTATTGGCTCTTATCATAAATACGTTGGCCGTCCTTACTATTGGATTTGTGGCCTATTCCAGCGGAAGCGCATCATCCCAAGATATCATGAATATCTTCTTTGTATATAACACATCTGGCGTTCCCTTTTATTTCATCCTATTTATCATTTGGATAAACAACAATGAAGGACGCCATTATCAATAATAGTCCATTTTTTCAGCAGTGAGGCCCCTACCCAAACACTTTATTTATGGAAACATAGGATAAAGTAGATCTTATTGGGAGGGATTAGACCATGAGTATTTTCAGTGGATCAAACAACAACTTTGAAGTCATCTTGGTTCTATTTATTCTATTGGTAATTATCGCTTGCTGGTGTTGCAATAAGTAGGTAATGTAGATTGCAGAAGTATAACTTGGACTGATCATAGGCACACAGCAACGTCTAGAAGTGTTTGTAACGAAAATAATCAAGCTTGTTTATTTATGTATAACAAAAAATCCAGGGTACAATCACCCTGGATTTTTTACTTTATGATTCATTAAGAGCCTTGTAGGCGTAGAGATGTGTCTATTTCCTCGTCTCCTAATCGTTTCATAAAGCTTTGACGCCAACTAGCAGATAATGCTTCTACCTTCAAAATTTGCTTTACCGCTTGTTTATTCTTTTTATCGTGATGCATGATTTGATTAGCAAATGCAATCGAAATGCCATGAGGATCTTTTTCAACCAATGTCATCGTGTCTTCTTGTGAAATTTCTCCCTCTTGTAAGACCCGCAGATAAAAACCCGTATAGCCTGTATTCTGTACTTGTACCGCCAGATCAATTACATCATAGCGCTTTGCTAATTTATGACATGGCTGTCTTGGCTGAGTGACTTGCACCACAGCACCGCCAATCCTGTAAATATCCCCAATACAAACCTCATCCTCAAGCAATCCTTCTATGGTTAAGTTTTCTCCAAAGGCAGAAGCCGGCAATGCCCTACCCAGTGTCTTCTCCCAATAGGGATAGTGCTCGGATGCGTAAACGCATACTGCTTTATCTACCCCGCCATGATACTTCAAATCGGCTTGAGCGTCCCCCTGTAATTGGGTTTTCGAAAGATAGAGAGGCCCTGTTACTGGTTGTTTACATATGCTTGTTACTACCTCTTGTCCTTTATAAGGAAGAACTTGAGGCTGTCCTACATTTACAGAAAGAATTCTGACTTGTACCTGCGACATGGTGTTTTTCCTCCTTGGCTTTCTAATATTAGCCATTATACAATGGTATGCCTCCCTAAATCAGCTTGTTTTTATGTTCCGCACAGCCATGACAACGTAAACAGCACCTAACCCCCAGGTAATCGGGCCAATAGGGACAGGCCATGCAGCTAACACTAGAATCCCTTTAATCAGGAAAGGTACTGTCAGACTGAAGATCGCTAATTTAAACGCTTGACCAAATGTTAATTCCTTTTTCTGAAGATTGCTGATAATGTATGCCAAAATACCAAGAATAAATGCAGTAAACATCGTGCTAAAAATCATGTAAATAAAGATACCTGCAAATATAGTGGTCCAGATTACCGTTTCCTTGGTTATAAGCCAATCAACTAGTTCCGTAAATTCTTGCTTGCTTATGTCACGCAAACCAGAATTCATATAATTTGTTTCTCGTACAACAACACCATTTTCCATAAATGTTGCCTTTACCTTCCCAAAAATAACTACATACGAACCTTTGGGATAATTCTCTGCTTTTACTTGATTGTTAGGGTCAAAGATAAACATTTTGTTAGGAGAATAAATCGGCTGATCAGTCTGCATGTTCAACACATCATCTTTAAAGGTAAAATCCGGTGTGCTGTTTAGTACAGCCTGTGCCTCTTTTAAAAACATGTTTGATGTATGATAAAAACTAGAAAAACCAAACACGCTAATCAGTAAGGCAAGAAACAGGATAAATCCAAATACGACCCCAGCTTTCTTGTTTACAAGCTGGCCTAGGTTATTTGGCTTTAACAAACTAACTTTCAATGATTCAAACAAAATATGACCTCCCTTTTTTACAGGTAGATTTGATTATCTCATATCCATCTGCATAAACCTCAAAAATTGAATGATGTTTACTTGTTTATATTATAGCGGGAAAACCTTTTATTCTCCTGATCCCAAGCTAAAGGTTATCTTAATTTGACCAATAGCCTTCTTCACCAAAAAGAATAATCAATTCCCCATTATATGTAAATAGTAGAATTAGATATTATAACATGCTTGACTTTTTGATTAAAATGTAACATCTAAGTCCTTTGTCCGTGTTACTCTAAATGTAACGTTTTGCTTAGGAAAAGAACGGAGGAGAAATCGTGTCATATACCATATTAATCGCCGATGATGAGAGAGAGATCGTTGAACTTTTAACGCTCTATCTTGAGAAGGAAGATTTTCATGTCATAGAAGTTCATAATGGAGATAGCGTTTTACCCGTTTTGGCTCAAAAGAAAGTGGATTTGGTCATCCTTGATATTATGATGCCTGGAAAAGATGGTTTTCAGCTTATTAAGGAGATCAGGCAAGCCTATAATATTCCCGTCATGTTTTTATCAGCACGCACGCAGGATCATGATGTGATCTTAGGTTTAGGACTTGGGGCAGATGACTATATCACAAAACCGTTTAATCCTTTGGAGGTGATTGCACGGATTCAGGCTCTTCTTCGCCGTGTTCATGAATTTACCCCTACTGTGGAAGCCCCTGTTAACCCAGAGGAGCAGCTTATTAAAATTGGGGAGATGATCCTAGATAAAGCGAGCTGTCTCGTCTATCGAAATGAGGAAGCTATTTCACTGACTTCTATCGAATACAAAATACTAGAACTCTTGATGGTTAATGCCGGTCAGGTTTTTACCAAAAAGAAAATTTATGAAGCAGTATGGGGCGACTTCTATGCCAATGATGATAATACCATTATGGTGCACATTAGCAAATTACGTGAAAAAATCGAGGATGATCCGAAACAACCAACTTATATAAAAACCATTCGAGGATTGGGGTATAAATTTGAAAAAATGGTTGAAGCCTAAAAAATCGCGTAGTCTCTATACCTCTCTCATCCTTGACTACTTTGTTTTTAATTTTTTTCTTTTGGTTGTTCTAATCGGACTTGCTATCTATCTTCTCAATGTTACCTTCAATCATATCGAAAGTATGGATATTGTTGATGTAAAAATTGAAGCTGCTAATTACAAGCAGGAGGATCAACGTAAGGAGCTCCTTCCGCATTTAAAAAGTATTGGAGGCTGGTTGGAACACCTCAATGCCAATAAACAACTGGTTCGGGTATACGGCAACAAGCTGGATGATCGTAAGTCCTATTCCGAGAATCAGTTATTCGAGCTTTTGCAAAATCATGAACAACAGCCCTATTACTACTCGATGTACCAGAATGCTCTTGATTCAAAAACACCGTATTTATTATTAAAGATACCCAGAAACAATATCCTTGTGTCTAAGGACCTGAAACAGATCGATATTTTCGATCCATTTGCGAAAAGCTTTATGACTTATTTAGCCATGTTTGGTTTCATCATGCTGATTTTCATTGTGCTGTATATTTACTGGACAGCTCGCCGTATTAAAGCTCCGCTGATTATTATTTTAGACGCGTTGAAAAAAATGACAGATGGTGACTATAGTGCCCGTATTCATCTAAAGGCTGAGCATGAATTTGTACAAATCCGCGATACCTTTAACTATATGGCGGATGTACTGGAAGAGACACGCCGTGAAAATGAAATCCTAGAAAAGGGCAAGCAGCGGATGTTAATGGATATCTCCCATGACTTAAAAACACCGATCACCAGCATTCAGGGATATGCTAAAGCCTTAAAGGAAGGAATGGCCACGGATGAGGAACGAAAACAGCGCTACCTAGAATATATCTATCAGAAATCAATCCGGGTAAATCACCTTATTAATAATCTGTTTGAGCTGCTTAAATTGGACGCTCCTGATTACCGACTGCATTTACGTTTAGAAGAGATTACAGAGTTTGTCCGTGATATGGTTGTTTTGCATTATACAGAAATGCTGGATAAACAATTTCATTTGCAATTAGACATACCGGAACGAGAACTCTATCTGTATTTTGATCGGATTCAATTAACTCGTGTATTAAGTAACTTATTGGTGAATGCGATTAAGTACAATCCCGCAGGAACAACCATGCGTATATCATTGTCAGAGGAAAAATACTATGTAGTCATTAAGATTGCGGACAATGGAATTGGAATTTCAGAAGATATTAAGGAAAATATTTTCGAACCATTTGTCCGGGCTGATTCCTCCCGTGCTAGTGAAGGAGGAACAGGTCTTGGCTTATCTATTGCTAAGCGGATCGTGACCAAGCACGGAGGTACAATCAAGCTTACCTCCACGGATACCGAAGCTACGGTTTTTGTCATACGTTTACCCAAGCCGCTTACCTAAAAGAAAAAATCGGCAGAGTCCTGATCACTCTGCCGATTTTTTCATATAGATGATGGTTATTTCTCGATGGAAATAATATTTTCTTCACCACGTTTTACCAAAGAGCCCGGTTTAACAATAACTTGCTCCCCTTCTTGCAAATTGGTAAAAATAATTGGTGTAATCACAGAAGGTACTTTTTCTGCTACCTCTGCTAGTTGAACACGCAGTAATGGCTGTCCAGCTTTAACTTTATCTCCTTCTTGAGCTAGAGCTTCAAAGCCCTCGCCCTCTAGCTTCACCGTATCAATTCCAAAGTGAATCAGAATCTCACGTCCATCATTTGCAGCGATACCAATCGCATGCTTAGTTGGGAAGAAGGTAACAATTGTTCCATCCACAGGAGATACAACCTCTCCATTAGTTGGTTCAATAGCAAAACCATCTCCCATCATCTTTTGAGAGAAGACCTGATCAGGTACATCTTTTAGCTCTAGCATTTTACCTTCTAGCGGTGAAACAAAAACCGTAGCAGCGCTTGTCTGCTCAGAGACAGTTTGCGGAGCTGGCTGATTTGCAGGTTTCTCAACCGGTGTGCGCCCAGCCATTACATCCTTAATCTGTTCCTTCAATTGATCAGATTTTGGTCCAAAGATCGCCTGAATATTGTTACCAACTTCCAGGACCCCTGCTGCTCCCAGCCTTTTTAATTGTTCCTTATCTACATGCTTACTATCGTTAACAGATACACGCAAACGTGTAATACACGCATCTAGGTTACTAATATTAGCGCTACCGCCCAACGCTTCCAATACACCTGCAGCCAATCCAGAGGTTTGGTTATTACCAGCCTGAGTCTCTACCTCATCCTGGCGACCAGGTGTTTTGAGATTCCACTTTTGAATAGCAAAACGGAAGCCGAAATAATAGATGACTGCAAGCACCAAACCTACTGGTATCACTAGCCACCATTGTGTTTTGTTTGGTAACACCCCAAATAGTAAGTAGTCAATGATTCCTCCAGAGAAGGTCATTCCAATTTTTACATTGAGGATTTGCATGATCATGAAGGAAAGCCCAGCAAAAACTGCGTGAATAGCAAACAATACTGGTGCTACGAATAAAAATGAGAATTCAATCGGCTCTGTAATCCCTGTCAAAAAGGCAGTAAGGGCAGCCGATCCCATAATCCCGGCTACCATCTTTTTGTTTTCAGGACGAGCCGTATGATAAATGGCCAAAGCCGCCGCTGGCAATCCGAACATCATAAACGGATACTTTCCTGTCATAAATGTTCCTGCTGTTAACTGTACATTATCCTTCACTTGAGCAAAGAAGATCGCTTGATCTCCGCGAACAAGTTGTCCAGCTTTGTTTACGTACTCCCCAAACTCAAACCAGAATGGTGAATAGAAGATATGATGCAAACCAAACGGAATAAGAGAACGTTCAATAAGACCAAAAACAAATGCAGCCACGGTTGGATTGGAATCCAACATCACATGTGAGAATGCATTAAGAGCTGATTGAATTGGCGGCCAAATAAAGATGAGTACAAGACCTGTTATTAAAGCAGCGACCGCTGTAACGATCGGTACGAATCGTTTTCCCGCAAAGAAGCCTAAGAACGGCGGTAATTCTATGTTATAAAATTTCCGGTACAGATTAGCCGCAATAACCCCCATAATAATCCCACCGAAAACACCTGTTTGCAGGGTAGGGATTCCAAGCACCATTGCGTAGGCTTTATCAGTCTGCGCCATTTCGGCAGTTACACCAAGGAAGACACCCATAACCTGATTCATAATTAAGAAACCAATGATTGCAGCTAGCCCAGCTACCCCTTCACCACCTGCTAATCCAATGGCTACCCCTACCGCAAATAAAAGCGCTAGGTTTCCAAAAATAATGGAGCCGGCCTCTTCCATAACTTTTGCGACTAATTGAATCGCTGGTCCTGATAAAAATGGTAATTGCTCCAGCAAGGCCGGATTTTGCAAAGCATTACCGAATGCTAGGAGAATCCCTGCGGCTGGCAGGATGGCAACGGGAAGCATAAGTGCCTTACCTACCTGTTGCAACACCCCAAAGATCTTTTTGAACATGTACGAACCTCCTTTACTTCAAAACCCCATTTACATAGATGACTTGGTTATTTGAAGTATGCCTATTGGACAAACCTACTATGTAAGGAACCAAAAAATAATAATTTGAATCTTTTAGAAACCTACGTAATAGAAAATTTGTCATTTTAAAACATAAAAGAGTTTCAAATAAAAAACAAGATGTCTACGTCAAAAAAATAAGAACAATTGTATGTTTTGTTCAAAAAGTTAATAAAAAAAACCTATTGTAAGCAAAAAAAGATGTCCCCTCTCACACAAGGGTCCATCTCTTTTTCAACAGTTATAGACTTTCTTACTACTAGATAACTCTGTATCCAATTAATACTACAATCACTAGCAATACTAATGAGCCAACAAAGAAAATAAAGTTCGGCTTGTGTTTATCTGCACGTACCAGTGCCATCTCCATCAAGCCGATGGTACAGACACCCAAAAGGCCTTTTATGATGAATCGGATGTCGCTCAGATAAAACTTGAATAAGAGCATAGCTCCAAATACAACAATTATGATGTACATAAGTCGCAGTATCATATGTAGGATTTTCGCAATTTTGTTTTTATCTAATCTGTAAAATACATAGGCAAGAATTAATAATACAAGTGCAGCTTCCCAGCCACCTACATGCGATGCCAACATAGCTTCATATCTCATTTAGTAACCTCCTATGCTTTTTTCATTTCCAGCTAATCATATCATACGAATCTTACCTTTCCAAACATTCGATATCCATATGTCTGTTTTTAAAATGATAACTTTTGATCAAATGCAACGATCCTAGATAAGGATATAATGATTCATTATGGGACTGTTGTAATTTACTATCTTTCATGCATGAAAACATAAAAAAAGACCATCTTATGTGAGGAGAAGGTCTTGACCAAATGTACATCTATGAACTTCATTTACATGAAAATATTCTAGGTTACAAACTCTCTTATTTATTAAGCTCTAACACAACTTGCTTTCCATTAAACAAAACTTCTATTACCGCCATTACGATCTCAATTGATTTCTTCATCATTCTCATGTCCGTCATCTCCTCAGTGGTTAGGTTCGTTTCTTATCTCTTGTCTTGATTGTAGTAAAAAGAAGAAAGACTCACCATCGAATGAGATTACAAAAAACTTACATGTTTGTAAGCATGCTGACGCCAGAAAACACAGGAAGCCTTGTATGAGATCTTCACATATTTTTCACAAAAAAGACTGGACTTCGAGATTGATTAGTATTATTATTAATTTATAATTAATATAAAGTAATACAAATTACAAAAAGGAGTTGTTCTTCTATGGCACAACAAGTAATGGTAAGCAATCAAAAAGTAATTGACGTCCTTAATCGCCAAGTAGCAAACTGGAATGTTTTATTTGTAAAATTGCATAACTATCATTGGTTTGTTAAAGGTCCTCATTTCTTCACTTTACATGAAAAATTTGAAGAATTGTTTAACGAAGCAACAACTAGAATTGATGAATTGGGTGAACGCGTATTAGCTATTGGCGGTAAACCAGCAGCAACATTAACCGAATACGCAACACTTGCAACCATTCATGAAGCTTCCGGTAATGAATCTGCTGAGGAAATGGTTCAAGCAATCATCAATGACTTCCAATCCATGATTACCGAATGTGAAAAAGGAATGGATATTGCTCAAGAAGCTGGCGATGAAAGCACTAGCGATATGTTGCTTGGTACTATTACTGATCTACAAAAACACATTTGGATGTTAAATGCTTATCTTGGTAAATAAACCCTTTTACCAGCATGAATTGAATAGATAAAAAAGAAACTCTCCAGCTAGCATTACGCTATGCTGGAGAGCTTTTTACATTTATCATCAATTCTCATTAATGTAATCTATTGTCCGAGTAACAAACTAATAAATACCACAATAATAGCTACAGGTACTAGATATTTAAGTAAGAAATACCACGCTTTAAACCAGACTACTTTACCAGTTGAACCCTGTTGTACTTCTGCTAGTAAGATATCGCGTTTCATCTTCCATGCTACAAATATAGAAATAAGTAAGGCTCCAAGCGGCATTAAGATATTACTTACCAAGAAATCCGCTGCATCAAAGAAGCTTTTGCCAAAGATGGTTAGGTCACTTAAAACTCCATATGCCAAAGCGGACGGGATTCCTAACACGAAAATCAGTAGACCTACCTTCCAAGAAGCGGAAGCACGCTTTGCCTGATTGCCCTTTGTGATTGCTGCTACACTAATTTCTAGCATGGAGAATGCGGAAGTTAACGTAGCAAACAAGAACAATAACAAGAAGATGGTCAAGAAAAAGGCTCCAAACGGAATATGATCAAACACTGCCGGCAGGACCACAAACAAAAGTCCCGGACCTTCTGTAGGCTTCATTCCTAATGAGAATACAGCCGGGAAGATCGCCAAGCCTGCTAGCAGAGAAATTACAATGGTCAAGCTTACAATGGAAACTGTAGATTTTGGCAAGCTCTCATTCTTCGGTAAGTAGGAGCTGAAGGTTACCATAACCGACACACCTACGCTTAACGAGAAGAATGCCTGTCCCAATGCATATAAAATTGATTTAGAACTTAACTCGCTAAAATTGGGTTGTAGAAAGAAGGTAATTCCTTCCCAAGCCCCCGGCAACGTAACAGAACGAACAATAAGAGCAAGAAAAATCAAAAAGAGTGCCGGCATCATATATTTGTTAGCTTTTTCGATCCCATTCGAAACTCCTCGGGACACAACCAAAATCGTAATCATCATAAATAAGAATTGAACCGACAACACTAGCCATGAGTCTGAAATGGTTTGACCAAATAGTTGATTATAATCCAAACCTTGGCCAATTAATTGACCCGTAATGCTTTTTATGAAATACAGAAGAATCCAGCCACCTACAACGCTATAGAAGGATAATAAAATAAAGCAAGTTATAATACCCAGCCTACCTACCCAGTGCCATGGGGTATTAGGTGCGATCGCTTTATAGGCAGAAACAGCATCTTTTCCCGTGCTTCGTCCAACTATTAGCTCTCCTAATAATAAAGGAGTACCCAGTAATAGCGTAAATAACAAAAACAGTAAGAAAAAAGCCCCTCCACCACTCGTACCAGCAACATAAGGGAATTTCCAAATTGCCCCTAGCCCAATTGCTGATCCTGCGGCAGCCAAAATAAAACCTAACTTTGAAGTCCACTGTTCACTTTTTGACATGTTTTTCTCCTCACTGCATTTGATTTCCGTACATTATAACAAACTTCACATCAAATGGTATGTTTATTTGTAAAATAATTTCGTTTCCACTTTTTTTGAAAAGATTGAACCCAGATGCAGCGCCTTCATGAGCTTGAGAAAACCGAAAACAACCCGGAGCTTACGTCCGGGTTGTATCTAGGATAGTAACTTGCAGGATATTTATCTACTTTTAACCAGTATATCTACAGCTTCTTTAATTACCTGCTCTGGATCATTTCCCTTTTCCAATTCTTCACGTATACAATGCTCCAGATTACTCGCTACAACTAGTCCAATTACACGATCTACAGCGGTACGAACAGCCGAAAGCTGTGTAACCACATCTCGACAGTCCTTATCCTCTTCCATCATCTTCAGTACACCGCGTACCTGACCCTCTATTCGCTTTAATCTATTTTTGACGGAATCCTGATAGTCCATGCTGTTTCACCTCGCCTATTTCATTATCTTTACTCTTAAATAAACAAATTAAGTCCTGATTCCTGTGCATCGCTTAGATATGAAGCCACTCCGGCTACATCTACTCCGTCAATTAATTCTTCTTGTTTTATTCCCATAATATCCATGCTCATGGCGCACGCTACCATCTTAACTCCTGCCGCTTGAGCATTCTTCATCAGGGTCTCTAGGGAATCTACATTTTTCTTCTCCATAACATGCTGCATCATTTTAGTCCCCATTCCAGCCATGTTCAGCTTCGACAAGGTTAGTTTATTGGCCCCTTTTGGCATCATCATTCCAAACATTTTTTCCAGTGTATCCTTCTCAACTTCCGGCGGATGTTCACGACGCAAGATGTTTAGTCCCCAGAAAGTGAAGAACATCGTCACCTTTTTCCCCATAGAAGCCGCTCCAGATGCAATGATAAACGAAGCCATCGCTTTATCTAAATCACCACTAAATACGACCATTGTAGCTCCGGTTTTATCAATTTGCTTTTCAGCGTTGGCCTTTTGTATAGCAGCTCCGGCTCTGGAGGTGGGCATGTTTGTCCCCTTTTGAATAAATACATGAGTTACTTTATTGCTATATTCGGAAGAGAGAAGGGTATTCCCTGTTTTATCGCACCACGCGGCAATATCAGCCATAAATCCAGGATCGGTAGCTTTTACTTCAATTATTTGTCCGTCTTGGGCTCCTGATACAGCCTGGAAAACCTGCATAATCGGACCGGGACATTGTAATCCGCATGCATCAATCGTAATCGCCGGACTATCTATGCTAGACGCTGATGTATGGGGGCGCTTTGATTGTGATTGAGCCTCTGTTGCAGGTTTTCCAGCGGAGCTTCCTGCCAATGGTGCTGCATCCTCTTTTCTTGGATCGGTCGTTTCTTCTGTCGATTTGCCCATCCGATATGTTTTATATCCACCATCTACGTTTTTTACCTGATAGCCGTTTTCACTAAGCAGACGTGCCGCTAAATATCCGCGCAATCCTACTTGGCAGGATACATAGATCGTTTGATCCTTTGGCAGCTCAGCAAGGCGATTACGTAGCTCTGGCAGAGGAATATTAATAGAACCCTTGATATAACCCGCTTCTCTCTCAATTGGTTCCCGTACGTCAACCAGTAGTCCTCCGTCTGCTACAATCTGATCTATCTCATGCCATTGCACAATGTCAACTAAGCCGTCAGCAATATTGCTGGCTACATATCCTATCATATTAACCGGATCTTTAGCAGAGGAATATGGAGGAGCATAAGCCAGCTCCAGATCAGGAAGGTCGTGAATGGTTAATCCTCCTTTTATCGCTGTTGCAATCACATCAATCCGTTTATCGGCTCCATCTGCTGAAACGGCCTGCGCGCCGTAGATTTTGCCTGTTGTTTTATCAAAAAGTAGCTTCATCCAAATAGGCGCTGCACCTGGGTAATATCCAGCATGAGAAGCAGGATGCACATGGATGGCTGTATATTCTATTCCAGCTCGCAGTAAGGTTTTTTCATTATTTCCTGTAGTGGCGACAGTAAGATCAAACACTTTCGCAATTGACGTACCAAGTGTGCCGTTATATTGAACATCGCGACCATTAATATGATCTGCTACTAAGCGTCCTTGGCGATTGGCCGGCCATGCAAGCGGTATGTGCGTTGGCTGATTATTAATATAGTCTGTTACCTCTACCGCATCACCAATAGCATAAATGGCTGGATCATCCGTTTGCATGTGCTTATTGACACGAATTGCTCCACGTACCCCTACGGAGAGACCTGCTTCCCTTGCTAGCTGAGACTCGGGCTGTACACCAATAGCTAAAATGATCATGTCTGTCACTAATTCACGCCCACTGCTGAGACGAACAATCCTTCCTTGATCGCCAAAAGCTTCCACTCCATCCTGCAAAAGCAGCGTAATGCCTTTAGCCCGCATATGCTCGTGCACCACAGCAGCCATTTCAATATCAAGCGGCGCCATAACCTGCTTACCCATTTCGACTAACGTAACATCAAGTCCACGTTCGGACAGATTCTCTGCCATTTCCACACCAATAAATCCGCCGCCAATAACAACGGCACGAGTAGGCTGTTGTTGATCTACATAGCTTTTAATCGCATCCGTATCTGAAACACTTCGCAATGTGAATAATTGCTTTGCCTCATCAATTCCTGAAATAGCAGGTCGTATCGGTTTTGCACCCGGAGACAGAATCAGAACATCGTAGCTCTCTTCGTATATCTCTTTGGTTTGCAGATTGTGAATCGTAACCGTCTTTTTCTCCCGGTTAATGTGAGTAACCTCGCTTCGAATGCGAATATCCATGTTAAAACGCTGAGACATTCCCTCCACTGATTGCAAAAAGAGCTTGCTTCGTTGCTCGATGACCTCGCCAATATAATAGGGAAGACAGCAAACGGCATACGAGATATGTTCACCCCGTTCAATCATAATCAGCTCGTGCCGCTCACTTAGCCGACGCAATCTTGCTGCTGCTGTTGCTCCACCTGCTACTCCACCTACTATGATGATTTTCTTTTTCATAAGTTGTTGGCTCCTTTTGTATGTTGAATGTCATTTACTGTATCAAAACTAAAGATACCCCACGAGGTATTAATCAAAATAAAAAAATATCTCAACCACATT
>NZ_LSSO01000058.1:0-2304 GCF_001645205.1 Brevibacillus sp. SKDU10
AATAGATCTGCGCTTTGTTTAATCCTAGTTGACATTAGTTCCCGATAAAGGAAAAGCTTCCTTGTCTAATTTTATTGGGCGGAAACAAAATCGGATTTCCAAAACGGGCAGAAGCATCCCTGATCATGGAAATTTTTTCAGGTGATACAAATACCTCTTGATTATTCACTGAAAAACGAAATAAATTATTTCCAAGCCCTGGCACTAGATGAGCTTCCGCTGGATATTCTGCATCAGTTAGGACATATGTTATGTAATCGTCTACTTTTCGTTCCGCTAATTGATATCTTGTCATGACAATCTCCTTTCCCTCTTAACGCATCATAATTAAGCAATGTCTCATTTGCATGATGAATGGATGTTCTTTCATTTTGTAGTGTAACGCAATCCGAAATTGAAACACAAGCAAAAGCGCTTACTGAACCCCTTCTCTAAAAGGGATTGTTTGCTGGAAACCACATGATTTCATATGGTACGATTTCCGATAGAGAACTTGTGTTAAAAGACAGGAGGGAATGACGGCATGGGTTACACTACTTATGCCACATTGCTTTATCAGATAGATAAAGATCATGTGCAAACGATTTTAAAGCAGCATAACATCAAATCCTTTCTTTATCCAATTAACCAAAATTGGACCGCAGTCATGCTAGCTGAGGAAGAAGAGGGGAGTGATGAATTCGCTGCTTACATCTCGGAAATTACGGGGCAACTCAGTATCTATGTGGTTCATTTGCCCGATCAGGCTTGGGGGTTTTCCAGCTATGTGAACGGTGAAGCTCTGGTTTCTTTGTTCGTTTCTTATAATGATTCCACTCCTGAGAGGCATTTGGAAGGTACCTTATCGACTTTGTCTGATTGGGTGGCATGCCCGACAAGCTTTGAGAGGTTTCTGAACTACATGCTATTAAATGAACATGAGCAGAAAACACATGAAAAAGCTAGGGCGCTCTTTCTTCAAGCCTTCGATATAACTGGTGTGGAAGGCTGTTCCTACGCATACTTATCTAGACAAACAGCTCCATTTCTGCAACAGCATCGCATCCTTGCAAATAAGTGTCGGCGTTCACCTGTTCGAGTAAATAAAATGGTCAGGGCTTGCTTGCAGGAGCAATTGCTCAAAGCTGGTTTTATTCTGTCTGAAGCCGTCTTTCCCCCAACCGAAGCAGTTGCAAAAACAGGTAGAAGAGCCCTCGAGCAGTTTGCTTTTAATTGTGCAACTCCTGCTATCACGAATACCGGCTTACTCTTATCATTTCACAAAAGGCAACGGAGGTTCACTGCTTCATTGCAGCATGAGAGCTACGGCAGTATTGATCTATGGACCTGGTCTGAAGGGAAATGGGGGCGCACACACGGTGTAGCCCAATGGAAAAGCTATGCAGATGAACAAGATCTGTCGGAATGTTTATACGAGGTGCTCCATTTATTTTTGGAATATGGTTCCGCTTTCTTCCAGCAAATCGATGGTAATCTGGAGTTATTTTCATCCCGTGATCTCTTGGTCGAGATTGCAGATCCACCTTTGGCAGCTCGCGGATTCGTACGTGAATCAACACAGGAACAAACCCGTTATGCAAATGGTCAATATGAAATATCATTTACGCATGCATCCTACCCGCGTCAGCTATTTGGACGCTTTCGTCATGTATCGGAGCCAACAGTTTGGCATAATCTTCATCCATTTTGGCTCGATCAATGCTATTATTGTAAAAAAGCAGAATTTATTTACCTTTTAGAGCACATGCTTCAGACCTTTGAGCGTCAAACAACCTAAGTGCTATCTATAAGCAATACACATTTCTTACATCCAAAGGTGGTTCTTTTCATGCAGGCTTGGTTGATTTTTGCATTATTATCTGCCCTGATGGCAGCATTGGTATCTATTTTTGGAAAGATTGGGTTAGGTCAAGTGGATGCAAATACGGCAACTGCTATTCGAGCTGTTATTATGGCCTTATTTTTACTTGGCGTGGTTCTTTTTGAAGGAAAATGGAGTGCCTTTGGCGAAGTTATTGCCAACAAAAAGGCTCTTTCCTTCATCGTGCTAAGCGGTGTAGCTGGAGCATTATCATGGTTATTTTACTTTGTGGCCTTAAAGTATGGAAAGGTCGCTCAGGTTGGGCCCATCGATAAATTAAGCGTCGTGCTGGCTGTTGGTTTAGCTTTTGTATTTCTTGGCGAACGCGTTAGCCTCATTGGCGGTATCGGCATTGGACTAATTGCCGTTGGAACTTTATTAGTGGCCTTTGGTTCGTAGCCATATGTTGTTATTGCCTGATGTTTGTCAGGCCTTTCTTTTAT
>NZ_LSSO01000059.1:0-1382 GCF_001645205.1 Brevibacillus sp. SKDU10
AGGAATCGGGGCAGAAACTCCAGCAGGAGCGCAAAGTAAAGTGGCAGCACATGAAGCGAAAGGCGCCCCTCACGCGGACCACGTGAAAGGGAATATGCGTATTACAGTATCAACAACAGCTCCAGCGAACCCAAGTAAAAATGACATTTGGATCGTAATTTGAGGTGAGACTATGGCTAAAATTCAACTGGCTAACGGACAAACAGTTAAGGCAATCCGTGTTTGGGATGGAGTAAAGTGGACAGATCGGATTGGACGAGTTTACGCCGATAAGTGGTTAGACTTTATCTCTTACTATGAAAAGTATGTATTTACAGGTATAGGATGGTATAATGCTTATCCACTGCAATTAAAACAATTCAGTTTCGAGGGTATAGAAAAAAATAAATACGATTTTAAACTATACCGTACTTGCAAAACCCTTGAAACCGATCCGAACGGTAATGTTTATTATGGGCATGAAGAAGGATTTGCTATCTTCGATAAGAACTTTACAATTATCAGAAGTGGTAATTATTATGTTACGGATATTGCTGTAAGTAAAAACGGAGATTATACTTTTATAGCAAATTACGGAGCACATGATAATGTAGCCCTATTATTTATATCTAAAAACGGAGAAATAAAAAAAATAGTAGAGATTCCCAGGAGAAAATCATATTTTGCAAACAAAGGTATGTGTTACGACAATGAAAGTAATGTCTACACACATATAAACCCAGGAGAATTAACTAAATTTGATGCTAATGGAAACAAACTCTTATCTTTCAAAGTATCAGGAATGAATTATGATGAATCTTACGGAAGTATTGATATTGATAATGATGGAAATATATATCGATTGGTAAACGAAACGCTTGAAAAATATGATAAATCAGGGAATTTGATAAAGAACGTAAAATTATCTGACAAACCAGGAGTTATGGGAAGTCTCTACGTTGATAGGGACTTTGTTTTTGTGGTTATAGGAAATTACAATCCGAATCCTCAATCCGGGACTTTGGAAGATTCGCTAATCAAACTAACTAAGAACCTCGAAGTTGTTTTAAGGATAAACGGGTTCAGAATTACTAATGGGGGATCAACCCCATCGTATGGTGATTCTGTTTATTGCGATCGAGAGGATGGGGTTTATACGGTAGGAAGAGCGCAAGTAAGAAAAAACTCTAAGAATGATCTATCACTTATCTGGGAAAAAGAGCTTGAAAGAAATTCTTTAGAAAAAGGTAAGTGCGCTTGTACCCCAGGACGATATGGAGCATTTGGAGAAGTATAAAGGAGGGAATTTATTTGTATTTACTTATTGGTAGTAAACAAACAGAAGAAAAAATGACTGTACAGGAAATTTATAACCTAGATCATCCTGATAACGCAGGAATAAC
>NZ_LSSO01000060.1:0-2272 GCF_001645205.1 Brevibacillus sp. SKDU10
GGGGAACAATTTGTCTTGACACATACTTTCCCTGTATAAAAGCTGTAGGCGGAAAAAAACGATAACGCCGTATTCCTTGCTTTTATAGCAGACGGGAAGTAACAACAAAAAGGGGGAATAAACATGCCTCAATTACTATTGCGCGGGATTTCCACCGAACAGGCATGCAACATGAGCGAGGCTTTGCTTTGCGAGTTAGCAGAAATTTGTGATTGTGGAACAGATAATTTTATCCTGGAGTGCCTACCAACGATCTCTATCTTTGAAGGAAAGCAAGTAGAGACCTATCCCTTTATCCACGTGTATTGGTTTGAGCGGGGCACAGAGGTAAGGGATCGTTTTGCTGAATGTGTGTCCAGACACGTTTTGGCGCAGGGTATACCGGAAGTGGAGATAGCTTTTAGTGTATTTGAGACGAATAGCTATTATGTAAATGGAAAAAGATGCTTTGATTAAGCTATAAGTCAAAAGCCTGCGGAATATGATATCCGACAGGCTTTTGTTTTGTCGAGCATTTGTTAACGAACTATTTCTGCAGCATTCGCATCAAAAATCCATTCTGCTCACCTATATTCATAAGATCAGCCCCGAAGTACCCAATGACCATGGCAAGCCCCGTCCATGCAACAAGACTAATACCAATCCACAACAACATTTTTTGTCGGGTTGCCCCAAAAGACATTCCCATGATCGCAGTAAGATGACTTCCGACTAGAGCAGGGCCTAAAATGCTTAGCCCAGGCAATCCATACTTTTTAAAGAGCTGCCTTGCGCGCTGCTGACGTTTGCTTGGTTCCTTGTCACCGCGTTTTTTCTGCAACCAAATTTGTACTTTTTCCATTAGCAAAATAAGTAGAAAAACAGTAATGGCATTACCCACTAGCGCTACCAAGGAAACTAAAATCGGGTTCAGCCCAGCGAAAATTCCAATCGGAATCATTGCTATAACTTCAAACATGGGAGTAGCGGCAAACAGGAAAATAATCAAATAAGGCCAAAGTAGATTCATAGTAGAGAGTTCCTCCTGAGTTTGTTCATCATCTGATGTTTCGTGCTTTGTCTGATCTTAACATAAATACCGACAAGGCTTCATTTTTGCTTTGGCTAGCATTTTTAAGAAGAAGTGCTAGAATGCACTAAGCTAAGCTAAGCGAGGAAGAGTACTAGATCTAGGACAACCTCGCAAGCAGATAGTACAGGGCTGTGCTAATACGACCTACATAAAACACGACAACAGCCAAATTCTACCGAGACCGTCTCAGACGAGCACGATTACCCTGCACCCTATTTTAAAACATTCAGAAAATCACTTCTGTTTGAAATCTTATGTTTAAAGTAAATAATCTATTGCATGATGTCAACGATCAGTTGCAGATTGGTTATGCTTTCTTGTCATAAGAAGTCAGGGTATCCACTTAAAAGGACAACGGGATTTGATACGCATCAGACGTACTACATGTTACGATGAATGCTTTCATGCTGGTGCGGTATGAATATAGGCAGCAAAGGATTGCTTTCTATGTTTGGATGCCATTATTGGAATAAATATGGAAGATAAAAGTTTTTCTCTGCAGAAAAATAAAGCTAAAAACCTTAATATTTACAACGTTCTTACCGATATAAAGAAATGGGTATGTTTTTCTTTGAGGAGAAACACACAGTAAAATTAGAGGAGGGGAACGAATGACCAGAAGGATATTGCATGCACTGTTGGCGTTAGTCATGATGCTGACCGTGATCCCGTTTTATCCGATGGGCGTAGGTGCAGCTAGTAGCGGGAATAACTTTATATTTGAAAATCTCCCTGAGATTGTTAATTACAAATATCTATCTCTTGAGGGATCTTTAAATCAGGTTTCTCCCATAGGCATTAGTTACACGGTAACACCGAAAAACGGAAAAGAAGGCCCACAGAAGACAACGGGAGTTATCGTTTCAGATGACGGAAGACGGATTCGTGTTGCAAACATTGAATTGTTCCCAGGTGAAAATACAATTACGTTTCGCGGGAAGAATGGTGCTTCCGAGATAACTTCTTCGATTAAAGTGACCTATATTGATACGCCACTTTTGTATAACCTACAGTTCAAATCAGGTGCACAAAAGCTACCTTTGAACGAACAAAGCGCAACAGTTGTAACACAGCGTTTTACAAGTAGCAATGGTATTTTTACAATTGAGGGGAACGCTCCTAACGTTACAAAGGTAATCGTGGAAAGCGACGGAGAGTCACGTTCAGCATTTGTAAATGAATCAGCAGATAACTACTTTA
>NZ_LSSO01000061.1:0-1004 GCF_001645205.1 Brevibacillus sp. SKDU10
TTCACCAACGGGCCATATACAATTTTTTATGTATTTCTTGGGAACGAGATTTAGTCTACCACATGCAATTAAGTATAGTCAATAGTTTTTAAAAATTTTCTTTTAAACAACTTGTACAAAGAATTACTCTCCATGCTAAAAGCCACAAAAAACGTACTAAAAAAGAGCGACTTGAACTAGTCGCTCTAAGAATAATCCACAAAATCAATTGTTACACTACACTTATCATATAAATTTATCATGACAATTGCTAGCTCCAATTAATGGGTTCATTCATAGCTGTACAACAATTGACATCTAATTCTACAGCAACTTGATTTATCCTAACATGGTTTTTGACAGAAGAATGCTCCCCATCTTGCGTAAACAAAAAAATACGTATAATATCTATTTTATCACCTTTTAATATTCGTGTTTAAGGAGCTGTTCTACATTGTTTCAACTAGAAAAGCATAACTCCTCTTTCAAAAAAGAGTTAACTGCAGGATTTACTACATTCTTTACAATGGCTTATATCATGGTTGTCAATCCGCTCATCTTATTAGATGCGGGCGTTCCCTTTCAACAAAGCTTCACGGCAACAGTAATAGCCGCCATGCTCGGTACACTTATCATGGGACTTTATGCAAACTATCCTATAGCAATTGCACCTGCTATGGGTTTGAATGCATATTTTGCTTACTCCGTTGTAAAAACCAATCAAGGGCTTGATTATCATATTGCGTTTTCAGCAGTATTTGTGGCAGGGATATTATTCGTTATCCTCTCCCTTACACCTCTACGTTCAAAATTAATTGAGGCCATTCCAAATAATTTAAAGCATGCTATTACTGCTGGAATCGGGCTTTTTATTGCGTTCTTGGGATTACGTATGAGCGGGTTAATTACTGCCCACCCAAGCAATTTGGTTGCGTTAGGCGATTTGCATTCTCCTTCTGTCATCTTAGCTCTGATTGGTCTTTTAATTACCCTGATATTTTACTCCCTAAATATAAATGGCGCTT
>NZ_LSSO01000062.1:0-6848 GCF_001645205.1 Brevibacillus sp. SKDU10
CTCCGGTTGCCCCGGTTGCCCCGGTTGCTCCGGTTGGTACATTAATCTTAATTTTATTCTTTACTTTGCACTTGCTATCATGTGAAGAACGTTTTTTCTTACATCTGCATTTTTTATATCCACATTCACTACAGATTTCATGGTAACCCATAATGAGATTCCTCCTTTTAACCTTCGTTTATAAATCGTATGCTCAAGAGACAATGTCCGATTGGACTGTTTCTCCAATTCGTTCTTTTAAAAGGCAGGAATCCCGTATGAAATAACAGTTATAACAGAATTAGAAATATTATTAAGTTTGTTGCCGAGTTGCTCATGTATAATGGTTCCAAAATAAGTTTCTAGTTCAAGAGGCCATAAAAAACATAAATTACCTCTAATCTCCAAATTGTATATATTTTACATAATTGCAATAAATTAATTTATCAGCTTGAGGAGCTTAATGAAAAGAATCAGAAATTCTTTCATAGGTATATTGAGGGAATAAGATTGGCCTAGAATTAAAATGTAGAATTTTGCTTCAAAATCACATGGAAAAGAAAGTCTTTTGAAAAATTTTGATGTAATAGAGAAAAGTCCTTAGAGGAGATAATTCACTCAAAGAACTTTTTCTATTAGGTATTGTTAATGGATAATGAGAAATTGAAATGGCGGTCCGATATCTCAAACAGGAGATATTAGGTTGGATAATACAAAATCATACTCAATCGGGTTAATGTCCTTCCTGCATTATGATAGGTATGGGGGCTGTCTGCCCCGTTCCCTCCATATGCGCATCAGAACTTAGAAAACCGCCTTTCTCGACTGAGTAAACGTCAAAGCGTCTGTCATCATCAAACAAAAAATTGGGAAAGACTCGATATTTTCCATTGTCTTCAGATAATGTTTTAATTTCATTTCTCAAAACAACTTGGGTATCTGGTTGTGGATTATTTATGAGTGAAGTAAAAGAAATCTTTAATCCATTTGCGATTTTCCAGATAGTTGTAATCGTAGGGCTCGATTCCCCTCTTTCGATTTGACCGATCATCGTTTTGCTTACTCCAGTTAGTTCAGCAACTCTTTCAAGACTTAATTTCTTACTTTCACGAAAGGCTTTTACGTTTTTTGCAATGATAAGATGTATCTCCTCCTTTTTATTTAGGCATGAGAGTTTCAAAAATCTGCAAAGAATGATTTGATTACGTGACGGAAAACCTGGCGTTGAGACTACCTTTTTGCAGAGGCATTGAGATTGGTCATAAGTAGCAGAAGGTAGCGAAAAGACTCGTTCTTTATCTGTTCGTGCAAGATCTGGCTGATGTAGATCGTGCTGGGCTTACCCGAGGAAAAAATCAGATTAAAAAGACAATTGGTAGTATCCCCGCCAGACATTACATGGCGGGGTATATACTGTATCCTTTTCTCTAGCAGGAAGTAACCCTATATATGATGATGAACAACCTATCATCAATTTAGTTTATCAACCCTTGTTCCGGTTTAATAGAATAAGCCCAAAAGGTCCCTTTCTTATTGATGCTGGCCTTGATCGTTGGCATACCTTTTTTAGTAAAAGTATACTCATTATAATGAACAGAAACATCATAGCCTTTAAGGTCTAATTGAAACCACTTTTTTACCATTGGACTGGCAGCGAGTATCGCTTTTTCTTTGGTATAGAAAGGTTTTGCAAATACCTTTTGGCGTTCCTCATCGGATACATAGTCAACCTCTTTGCTTGAGGTTACTGACACCAATTTACCTGTTTTAGCACCTACATATACGGAATAACCGTGCTGTCTATCCCCAAAAGACCACACTTTATCGATGCTTTCTTTCGGACTTGTATAGATTCTGGCAGTAGGTAGAAGTTGAACCGATTGATTATTGGCCAGCTCTTTTATCGCTTTCTCAGCGGTTTTTACTTTACTTGGATCAATTTGTTCAGTCTTATACGAAGCCCCAGCAGAAATTACCTGTTCTGTTAGTGCGTCAAGTAAGACAGAAGCTGAGTCATTATCTGATCGAAACAACCAGACATTCTCCTTCTCCCATTTCGTTCTTTCTACGCTAGTAATCTTAAAAGTTTGTTTTTCATCTAGCCCCTTTAATGTTCTCATAACAGATTCCCGTAAGCTTGGCTTCACTTCTTCAAAGGAAAATCTGACATTCACATGCTTTACCTCGCCCGTTTTTTTATCGACAAGGATGTTGCCTCGATTGTCTTTGGCTTTAACGACCCAGAAGCTCGGATTTTGCCCGGCGATTTCGTCCAATTCAATTTCAACACCTTCTGCTATAGATTGCATGGCCTTCTTCATTGTTTCAATCACATGTTTGTCCAGTTCTGTAAGGGATGGTAGTTTCATTTCTGTAGCCGGTAAAGCATTCTCTGCTGCATACACTGATGATATCACCCCAGAGAAAGATGGTACGGTCTGTAACAATAGAGTAAGTGTGCATACCGCTAAAAGCGCTTGTTTTTTCATCACATGACATCCTTTCTGTTTGTTAATCACTTATTTGATCCAGCAAAACAGATATTGTTACACCATCCATAAAAAAAGGAGCTCGATGAAGACACAAGTTCTCTTTCGAAAAAAGCTAGGGTTGCTCTCCTCTCCTATTCCCAGTTCTTCTTTTGCTCGTTTGGAACAATAAATCTTGTAAATCCTCCAGATAAAATCTGAAAAAAAAGAGACCCGCCAGAAAAGGACAGGTCTCTTTTACGATATCATAGATGAAACTTACTAAAACCGAGCGTTTGAAGTCGCTGATTTATTGTATAAACGATTGTATACATTAGAATTACTTGTCATCTGTAGCGTACAGCTTTTCACATAAAGCGATTATTGGTTGTAGTGATTGTGGTTCTGCCAGGAGAAACATATGGTTAGGTGAATCCACATCTACCAGATTGAGCTTAGGCAATTTCCCCCTCCACCCCTGCCAATACGGTCGATGGTCCAAAGAGAGGGAATCTTCCTCCGTTACAAAATAAGGCTCTAATTCCCCTAAAAACAGTTCACTTTTATTCCGGAAATAATAGCAAGTTACTCCATGTGGGTCTACTAACGGAGATACCGCGTAATGTTTTAGGTCGAAAGCCTTTTGAATCCTTACATTTTGCTGAATTTGCGCCTTGGGTTGATCCTTTGGAACCGTAATTCCTCTTTCTTGAGCAAGTCCAATAAGCTGATCCAAAAATGTCTCATCATCCGCAAGACAATTCAATTCATCCCTATGAATGAGGGAATGCATCGGATTAGCCTGTTCAGCAGATTTTGCCGCTACCAAAGCAATGTTAATGGTTTGTAAATTCTTGGACTTCGTTGAGATTTCAGCCGATTGAATTTCTGAGTCATAATATGTGTCCAGCATTACTAAGGTATCAACAATCTCTCCCAATACCTGAAGCTGGCGCGTTACTTCATAGGCTAGCAGGCCACCTAGTGTTTTGTTTGATATTACATTGTTTATAAGGACGGGCGGTTACATTGGAAATGACAGGAATGCTCAAGGCTCCAAATGAAAATTGCTCTAAAAAATGTCTGAATTCCTGTTTTGCTTGCTCCATATAGCGGGAGTGAAATGCCCCACTCACATTCAAAATAATATACATTACGGCTCCGGCCGCTTCAAAGACTGGTTGAGCCTGTACAATTTCTTCCTTTCTTCCCGACAGAACAATTTGAGAAGGCGAATTATAATTAGCAATATCAATTGATGTAAGCCCGTTTTGTTGAAGAACCGCATTGATTTGCTCTTCACGTAAGCCCATGACGGCAGCCATACCTCCACCAGTAGCCTTGGCCATAAGCTCGCCCCGTTTTTTTACTATTCTTAATCCCGTTTCGAAATCAAAGGCTCCCGCCGCAAATAGAGCATTGTATTCCCCTAAGCTGTGGCCAGCCACGAAATCCGGCTTCTGTCCAGTCTCTTTCACTCTTTTCAGGTAGCTTAACGCATTGACGGTGTATAAAGCAGGTTGTGTATAATCGGTACTTCCCAACTGCTTGTTAGGATCTTCCAGACATAACTCCTTAATGGAATAACCGAGAATTTCATCTGCTTTTGCAGTTATCTCAGCAAATTCGTCAAACAGTGCCTCTCCCATTCCTTTATGCTGAGAGCCTTGTCCTGGAAACAAAAAGGTTGTCATCTTTTTTTCCTTCCTTCCCTTTGAAAGCATGTTTTTTTCCTTACCAGCACGTTGCAAACGCTCTATTACCTCTCGTTGCACCCCGTATGATGACAAAATGCTGTAACATTCCGATTGAGAATCAGAACGGATGATCCTTTTGGCAAAATTGCTCAAGGCCCCAGAAGGGCTAATATCCAGATAGATATAATCGCTTTCTTGCTCCATATCCTGCAAAGCTTCGAAAAAACAGATCGGTTGTCGTACAACATCCCAAAAATAATCCCTGTCTATTTCACTTGTCAGCCTTCCTTTTACCCCTGAAACAAAGGAAATAGTAGGCTGCTTTTGTCTTTGTGTGGAGAGAAAGGCTTTGTAATCCAATTCAGCAGGGTCAATCAGTGACGAATGAAACGCAAAAGAAACTGGTAGTTGCTGGGAAATGATATTTTGCTCCCTTAAAAATCTCTCAGCCGCTTGTATCTGAACCATACCCCCAGATATAACAAAATGGGAATGATAATTCACTCCCACAAGCTCTGTTTCGTTCTTTAGAATTCTATTTTCATAAACGGCCGGCTCTGCTAAAACAGCTAGCATACCTCCAGGAACGCAAGTAGATTCAAATACCTCTGCCTGTTTAAGTACAGCCGTAAGAGCTTGCTCTGCATCTAAAATCCCAGCAACAGCCGCGGCGGCAAATTCTCCAAGACTGCTCCCAAGCACATAGGCCGGACGAATACCACTTTCGATCAAGGTCTTCGCCAATGCATATTCCAGCATAAAAATGGCCGGATGTGTATGTTTCGTCTGATTAAATCTATCTCCTTTGGCTTTTGTTGGATCGTATAAAATCTCAAGTACGGACTGCCCTGTAATGGAAGATGAGATCCGATCTAGCTGTAGCATCCATCTTCTGAAGCTCGGATTCTGGCCAAATAATTCTTTTCCCATTTGAAAATACTGTGAGCCTTGTCCTGAAAACATAAACACAATCGGTTTTTCCATCCACGCTCCCCCGTTCTCATACAGCCAGTACCCTTATTTAAAATCAAATAAATTTTTCTGATTTTTACGCATCCGAAACTTGATGAATTGCTCTTTATTTTCAATTTGGAAATAAATATTGTTTTTCAAAAGATAGCCCAAAGGATATCCTGGCTCTTTCCCATATGAGTGTCCCGGATATACGCGAACATTTGGATCGACCCTATTTCGAATTTTTTGTACGCTTTCATACATTTGATCTGGACATCCTCCCGGCGTATCGCAAATTCCACAGCCTTCCACGAAGATGGTATCCCCTGTTAACAATGCAGCAGATAAGAGAAAACAGGAACCTCCTGCCGTATGTCCCGGTGTTAGAAGACAAATGATCCTTGTCTCTCCCAGCATAATCTCATCTTCATCGGCAAAGGAGTGCAAATGAGGAGAATGATACTGATAATAGTCGATTTCTTCGGAAGACATGTATACCTTTGGCTGATACCGATTCACTAACGGTTCTACCAAATGAACGTGATCGTAATGTGAATGAGTAAGCAGGATCATCGTTACCTCTGCACCGAGGTCAGCAAGCATGGTCGTAATACGTTCCAAATCCCATGCAGGGTCCACAATTGCTGCCTTCCCCGTAGCTTGATCCATGATGATATAACTGTAATTGAAACCAACTTTGAGTTTGTATAAACGATAAGTATCATTCATATGATCCGCGTATCTCCTTTCAAAGTTGTTTATATCTAAAAAACAAAAAAGAGGAATTATTCCCCTCTTACATTTTTTATGTATGTAAATTGCGCTGATTGCGGTTACATTTTGCAGTTTATGTAAGCTTGCAGACACACCTTCTCCATATCGTCTACAAATATGTACACTACTCATTATTTCATGTATGTACCCTAGTTTCCCCTAACGTGCCGAAACAACGATTAGTTTCCACTAGAGAATGAATGGCTGTTACAGTGAAAATGTTTTGCCTATATGATCAAGAAAAATTCTTAATTTTATAATTAGTAGCATTATACAAATAATACTGCGAAATGTCGATAATTGTCAATTTGTTATTTTAATCATTAGAATTGCATAACATTTTATGGTTATTAATTAACAAAAGTTTGAAAAAATTATGGTTGATTTACTTTTCAACTAGACTATAATTATATTCAACATAAATAAAAACCTTTGCATAGCGCCCAGACATTTTGACTGCTGAAAGATGTACGTAAAAAAACTTTTTGAAAGGAATAATTACTTTGAAATGGTATGCTCTTTACGTAAGATCAGGCGGCGAAGAAATAGTTAAAAATCATTTGAACTATCATTTTGATGAACAAACTTTGTATGCTCTCATACCTAAGAGAAAAATTCCTGAGAAAAAGAACGGAGTCATTTTTCGCAATATTAAAATTTTATTCCCTGGCTATGTCTTAATTAAAACGGATATGACTTCAAGTGTTTTTTACAAAATCAAAGAAATACCTAACTTATACAAATTTGTTAATATAGGCCCCATATATTCAAAATTAACAAGCAGCAATCATGCTAAGAAGGATATTTCAATCACGAATTTTTCAGCTATTGATGATGAAGAAATGTCCCCGCTGTTACGGTTATTAGGCAATACAGACATCATTGCTTATTCAAAAATCCACTTAGAAAATTCAGAGGTCACTGTCAATTCGGGTCCCTTGAAAGGAATGGAAAGACAGATTCAGAAGGTAGACGG
>NZ_LSSO01000063.1:0-5213 GCF_001645205.1 Brevibacillus sp. SKDU10
GTAGCACCAGTAGCTCCGGTAGCGCCGGTGGCTCCGGTAGCACCAGTAGCTCCGGTAGCTCCGGTAGCTCCTGTGACACCTAAACCAGTTTGTAATAATACGATGTCATCAACTACAATATCTGCAGTTGATGGAGAAGGAATCTTATGAATAATAACCAATGCTCGAATCGCCGTTGCAGGTACAACGGAAGTTGTTTCGTAAATGGTAGTCCAGTTTTTATTTGTGTTATCAGGAAGATGATCAATCGGAAGTATAATACTCATTCCAATCCCAATAGGGGTAGCAACTACATTTAAATAAATTAGTGCAATATTTACCTGAGGGCTTGGTAAATTCCCTGTTTTTGCGATTGAAAGAAAAAATTCAAAACTATCTCCAGGTACTACAGGTATTTCTTGAACCAAGAAACTATTATCCGTATTTCCAAATAATAATGCACTAAAAGAACCTGAATGACTCGTCAGGTTACTAATCGTAACATTTGAAGAACTCCAAGGAGTGAGGGTTCCCGTTTCAAAATTCCCATTGACAATTTTGTTGATAAAAGACAACTAACTCACCACATTTCATGATTAGGATTATTGGAACTATTGCAGTATATGGTGAATCTCTTATTTTTGAGTGGGTATATACCATCTGAAAAATAATACAAATTTTTAATAAAATATACGATTATTGTTTTACGACACATTTGTGAATAATGAATAACGGAATAGTGGGAAAACTTAAGCAATCTTAGGAAGAAGGTTTGAATAAAAAAGGGACTACGATGATTTTGAATGATAAAAAAGCCGTTACCCCCATATCTGGGTAAAAACCGACTGTTTACAATATCCAGAATCCTTAATGTTGTGAATTTTTTATCAACACTGAAAAGACAGATCTTTTATTTTTCTTGTAGTCTAGTTCAGTTGTAAATAATTGAAAATTTAGATTCCTCCATCGTTTCCACACATTTTTTGTTTAAAATAATTACATATCAGAAAATGAAGTGGAGGTTCACGATAAACGAAACGAATATTCAAACTATATCTTTCGATAGGTGCGATAGGGCTCATGCTGACTGGTTGTGCTAATTCTAGTGGTAAAGACGAATTGAAAATAGATAGCCACCCAAAAGACCAGAGAGCCCTTCTAATTCCAATCACTCACAAAAGAAACACAAAGAGTGGATGACAAAGAATTTACTATCACGGCACAAGCGAGCAATTTGAAGGTGTCTAATGAATTGACTTTGCCTGTATGGACATTTAACAATTCTGTGCCCGGTCCGGAGATTCGTGTAAAAGTCGAAGATACGGTTAAGATCAACTTAAAGAATGAACTCGAAGAAC
The DNA here is from genome assembly GCF_001645205.1 of Brevibacillus sp. SKDU10. Taxonomy (NCBI): domain Bacteria; kingdom Bacillati; phylum Bacillota; class Bacilli; order Caryophanales; family Paenibacillaceae; genus Brevibacillus; species Brevibacillus sp. SKDU10. The sequence goes on from NZ_LSSO01000063.1 coordinate 1,338, forward strand.
CCATCTCCATTCATTGGCACGGTTACCCAGTCCCGAACGATATGGATGGTATTCCAGGGGTTACGCAAGATGCTGTCGTTTCAGGGAAAACGTTTACGTATAAGTTTGAGGCTACTGTTCATAGATACGTACTGGTATCATTCGCACCAAGATAGCGTTAATCAGCTCGATAAGGGGCTCTATGGTTCATTGATTGATAGCTACGATCAGGATTACACGCTTGTACTAGACGAATGGATGAGTCCTGGCAGCATGGGTATGAAAACCAATACGAGTGATTCCAGCCAAAAGAATAAAAGTATGGAAGGTACACCATAGCAAGATGAACATGAGCAGCATGCATCACATTCAAATGAACATGAGTGACATGGAAGCTATGAAAGGTCACGATATAAGCATGTATAATCTGTATACCATCAATGTGAAGACAGGCAGTGCCATTGATAAGCTAGTGGTTAAAGAAGGTCAAAAGATTCGAATTCGCCTGGTAAATGCGGGGTATCTCATGCATACGATACATTTAAATGGACAGCGCCTGTTGTACTTTTATACCATCAGAACAACCCCTTCTACCTATCTTGGGTAAGTCCTGGGTTTGTAAAGGAAAAGCAGCTATCCTTCGATAAAGAAGCTTCAATCAATGGTCAGTCGATGGCAAAAACGGTCGTCTTTACTCTCGTAGACGGACAGGTTGCGGTATGATTACGCTAGCTGATATGATCCGAGATAAGGTCAAAGAAGTCCTTCAAGAGCTGAAGGAAATGCAGATTAAGTGGATCATGCTAACAGGTGATAACTAGAGGGTGGTTCAATATGACGGAAAGCAATAATACCTACAGACGCGTGATGTAGATCGTGACAATGGAACATCCAATCTCCTTGATTATCCGCTTCAAATACAACCACGTATTTTTCTCATGGCTTCACGTTGAGGGTATCCTTAATAGCAATCCCTTTTTTTGTCGGTTCCATAATGGGAAGCAAGATTACGAAAAAACAGATTACCTTTTTGATTTAAGGACATCCTTCTGTCCCTACAAACGAAATGCCGTCAGTATTATTCTAAGCAAACGGTATTTTACTCGCTAATTTGATGGTTTCCCAGTATTTATCTTGTTCATAAGTGGCATAAGAGTCATATGAGAAAGTGGGCAAATCAATAGGATTCCCAAAAATAGATAGTTCGTTAGTTCGCCTCGATACACATTAATTAAGACAATAAGAACAACAAGTGTAATGGGAAGCACACAAGATAGTGTCATTATCCAATTGTGTGTTTTTAAACCGTGTCCATTAGATGAAATATGCTTCGAATTGCTGTTCCTTGATTATGATTTCCACAACAATTCAACGGTCATTCCTCCTTTTGGTGACCAGACTCAACTGGTCAAGTTAGGAATATCATTTCTCATTCGCTCATTCTGAGCCTTTAATTCATCTAGCTCTCTGCATCCTTTGCCTATCCTCAAAAGTCCCTTTCCCGTAATTTCCATGTCCGTGACCTCCACGCATACCAAACACCATCACAAACATCATAAGGGGGCAAGCCAGCAGTAATAACCATGTCCAATCCAGAATAGGAATAGGGATTCTTATTATTTTCCAATCTATGGAGCATCCTATACGCTAGGTTCTTCAGGGCCTTCACCGAGACTTAGCAAGGGGAATGGTGAGGAAAAGTCGCACGTTTACTCGAGAGGAATTGGTTGAACGATTATGGGGATATGAGTATACGGGTGATGCCCGTATCGTGGATACCCACATCAGGAATATTCGCGAAAAGTTACACCGTGCAAGACTTGGCTATGATTCTATTCAAACCGTTTGGGGAATAGGCTATAAATTTTCAGCACTGGGAGGAATTTGACGAAGCCCCTACATAGGAAGATTGCACATTTATTGCAAAGCTTGGGCGTGGGTATCTATAAAAAATGATAAGAAAACAGCCGACAAATGGGGAATTGACATTCGATTCCATATTGTAAAAGGAGAAGCTACAAGTCCTATTTCATTCCAAGGATTCGGAGGTGCATTTGATTAATGATTATCGAGCTGCAAAATGCAAAGCCGCTTTCTCAAATCAGAGATGAAAAAGACACGAGAATATTACACTGGAGTTACTTGCTGCTTACGAAGCTATAGCGATGTTAGACGGAAAAATAGCCTTGTTGGAAAAGAAAATTCTAAGACTTGAAGGAGAGAACAAACATGACTAAACAGTATATGATCCCTGTATATGGCTTACTGGTGAGGGCTGGACGCAGTGGATTTGAATCTTTACCGGAATTTTATAGGGTTCCCGTAGCAGAGTATTTAACTGAACAAGCAGAAATGTAAAACGCCACTCTCATCTGCAGAAGGCGTTTTTTATTTGGGAACGGATGATAATTCATGTAAATAAGCCCTTACCTTTCGATAAGGGCTTATTATCCCATGGAGAAAATTATTTATTTGCCCCGTATATTGTATATCGAATCAATGAGAGAGGTTCGCCCTTTCTGGAATTTAAATCAAAAGGAGAGAAAATAGTCATTACAAAACGAAAAAAGCAAGCGCCCATCTTATCATCAAAGAAAGGGCGTTTTTTATTTTGGCAGCTACGGCTCCCTAACTTAATTTAAAAGGAATGGATACATGGAAAACTTAAGCAAGGTTCTTTCAGCCTTAGGAGGTGCAACAGTTACGTTTCTTTTTGGTGGATGGTCTTATTTACTCACGGTATTAATTGTTTTTGTATGTATCGACTATGGAAGTGGTGTAGCGGCAGGAGCCGCAGAAGGAAAATTAAAAAGTAAAATTTGCTTAATCGGTATTCAAAGAAAGCTTTTTATTTTTGGGATCATTGCTATTGCGCCATGCTGGATACTGCTTTAGGGGACCAACATGTAATCCGCAGCGCAACGATCTTTTTCTATATGGCTAATGAGCTGCTGTCCATTTTAGAGAACGCTGGACGTATCGGCTTACCAGTAGCAGACGTAGTTAAACGGGCTGTAGAGGTTCTAAAAGATAAAGGAGGAGCAAATAATGAAACCACAGCGCTGTAGCTGACATGAAAAAAACGAAGATACCTGCATCTCTTACCATTACTCAAGCAATCCTTGAATCAGCATAGGGGAGAGAGTGGACTAACCAAGCGACGAAACAACCTCTTTGGTATCAAAGGAACAGGCCCAGCAGGAGTTTGCGCTATGCCGACCAAGGAGAATTACAACGGTAAATCAACAATGATGGCATCTAGGAAACATTTGTATTTAGATATCATATTCACTTTTAAAATCGACTCACCCCAATTGTTATAAGCCCGAAAATTGGCTGTGATACTTGTCCATTGTTCAACAAGACATAGTAATTAAGATTTTCAACAATCTGGCGCTTTAATAACTAACTAAAGCCTAATTTCTCACTTACAAGACCGAGAAAATAGGATGATTTATATTTGGATTTCCTTAACGTTGTAAATCTGCATTTAACTTAACTAGTCAGAATGGGTGACTTTACCGTATTCAATGTAGAGTTGCCCATTCTTTTTATTTCATTAAATACTAGATATCTATATTCAATTTTATAGTATTCATAGTACATTGAGTAAGGTGTTTAAGATCTAGGGTGTAGCCCAAGTCTTACAAAATTGTAAATTTTTTTTATTGACGGTAACATCTACATGTAACTATAATGGTTACAAGATGGAGATACAAGTAGTTCACCATCTCATAATAAATCTAAGAGGTGAATATTTTATGAAACGTAAATTTATTGCAGCAGCGCTGGTTACAGGAACATTACTGTCATACTCATCTAATACTTTTGCAGATGTTAATTCCAAAGGTGCTATTTCTAAAATGAGTGAAGTACAACAAAACTTTATAGTTGGAA
>NZ_LSSO01000064.1:0-13104 GCF_001645205.1 Brevibacillus sp. SKDU10
TCTTATATTTAAGAATAGAATAATTATATATGGAAAAAGTGTTAAATATTGAGAAATCATGTAGAACTCGTTTTGCTAGTCGAACTTTAAATGCCATTTCTAACCATTACATATTTTCCTCATAATAAAATAAAATAGGAACATACATTCGTATTAAAGGAGATGTTTTGATGGCTAGCAAAATTCTTGACCCACTTGTAACGAAATTCATATTGCCAGAACATGCAGAAATGTTACGTCAGTACCACGAGGATAAGAAGCTCATCGAGAAGCCGATCATTGAAGAAGATGAGCTGGCCGAGTGTTGTTACAGGATATCTGACTCACGTCAATATGACTATGCCCTTACAATTAGCTGGTGGAAAGAGACAAAAGAGGGCAGAGGCGTTATAGAATCCGCTTGGGGATGGGTAGATAAAATTGATTTAACGTTTAAACAGATCAAGCTAAAGAACGATGAGGATTTTTGGTGGATACCTGTTGAGAATGTGGTTAGGGTAGAAAATAACTAAGTTACTTCTCTTACTCAGTTTTATACAGGGTTTTTAATTAAGTATGGGTATTCATCCAATTTTATTTAGACAATCACCTAAAAATTATACAGTTAAATATACTATCGAGAAAACTTAAATATAGATAAGGAGGAATTACCTTGTGGTTTTATAGACAAGATTATGAACCACTACCGGTTCAAAGGCTACCTCGACCTGATTTACCCCCACCACGAGTACCTTGGCCAAATTATCCACCCATAATACCTTATACCCCACCGCCCCGTCCTCTATTTCCCGGCTATGATAACCCAAGATGTATGGAGGAGTGCAGGGATTATGAAAGAAAAAGTCCGAGCGATTGTTTCTTTCTTTGTTATGGATACCCTTGGTAACAGTTCAGTAATGTTAGGGTAAAGAGTGTGTATTAGTTTAGAAAAAATTCAAAGATGAAATAAAAATGAAGAAAATCGTCTCCCGAGATATAAGGAAACGATTTTTTCTTTTGCAAACTATTAATTAAAAAACAGGTCAATCAAACTATATTTATGTTGAATGCTATTATTTCATATATTAGACAGTAGTAATTTGACCGGGACCGTGCCATCGAAACGGGGGGCTATCTTCACGCCAGTAGTAAACCAACCGCAGTTTTTCATCCTGGTTCGCAATTAATGGATTATGAGGTATTCTAGTATGCTATTTTTTCCTGATAGTATGGCTCCTTACACACAGGAGCACGGATTGAAACGTTTGAACGCATTTTGCCCCTTGCTGTGTTCCTTGGATCGCTCTTTTATAGGAGTCCGGATACAAGATTTACAAACAAGCCTTCCCTTTAAAAATAGGGAAAGACTTATTTGTTTTGGCAAACCGAAAAATCCCATGGAATTATCTAATCAGGATGATGATGAAAATTAAAGATCATAGCTGTAAGGAGGGGTACAAGGTGTCATTAAATCAATAAAACTCATCAAAAATAAGTATTTGTAATAATCGGAAGGGATTACCATGCCACCCTAGAATAAGTCCCTTATGTATAAAATATTATAACAGTGTTAGGAGGATTTAAAAATGTTTAAAGGTAATTCCATCTTCCTTTCAGTCATTTTGTCACTATCTATTTTATCTTCTCCCTTAGTATTAAGTCCTACAACCATTTCAGCAGCAGATCACGGAGCTATACCAATCAATATTACGAAAGATCAAAAAGGTATTCTTCCTGTAATCTGGGCTATCGCAGCGATAGTAACAGCAGGAGCTACCACTTATACTGTCTATACCGTTCATGAAAGAAATTCTGAAATGGCCGAACGACGTGCTCAAGATTGTAAAGATGCAGGGGGAGTTCCAGAAGTAAAAAATACTTTTCCTAGAATTGGATTTGATGTAAAATGCAAAATTCCACAATAATCAGTAAGAGGAAAAAAATGTTCTATCCCCTGTTGATTATAATCTTAGTTATTGGTTGCTTTGTTTTCTTGAGCCTTCTACATGCTAGAAACTACAAGTTTGCAGAAGTGCAATCACAGGATTGTAAAAAAGCTGGAGGCATTCCAGAAGTAAGAAATACTTGGGGCGGAATAGGATTTGCAATTACATGCAAAACAAAAGACTTAACATAGATAGTATTTATCACAAAAATCTTTATGCAAGGGTGTAGCGTATTCTACATCTTTTTTTATTATCTAAAATCAAAATCAGAAAAGATAATCTTACTTATGAAAATGCATTGGCCAATGGGGACATGGGACAAAAATAACTCTGCTAGTAAGATGGTAGCGGGGCCTTTTCTCGTTAAAACCTCCATTTACTCGTTAAAGTATTCGACCAAACCGACACGTAATAACGTAATGAGGGTTCTGATGGATACCTGTTGAGGGTGTAATGAGAGTAGACAATTAAATAAACCTTACTCTAAATCAGTTTCATACGTCCGTTAGTTAACTAAGAGATTTTCCAATGGAAAGAAAAACGAAAAATTTCAAAAGACAGTGAGGCATAAAATTTTCATTTATTAAACTTCCTCTCATATAATAAAAAAAGCCAATGATGTCGAGAATTCTTTAGTTTGAAAGTCCATAGATATAGAGGATAAAGCTAATTTTCATAAGAACCGATTAATACAGGGTATGTTTTTTAAACAAAGTTGAGAACTGATTAATAAAAAAGGGGAGATTTGACCTTGATAATAGTTTTGCCTTTTTGAAAAGAATGATTTTATGATGGTTACGTTAACTGTTCCATTTAGCAATCTAACGTGGTAAAAATACTGTTTAGTATCTGAAATACCAGTGATTATAAATTTAAGCAAAACCATTACATGGTGTACCCAATGTGGTGCTTTTTCTTATGTACATATTGGTTACATCATGTTGCAACAACTTTGTCGGATTTGTAAGAAAGCATCAATTCTGCAAACATTGCTATGCCAAAGGATTGCTAACAGGGGATACAGTAGTTGACCATATCGTTTTACACAAGGGAGATACGACGTTGTTTTGGGATCGGTACAAATGTTAGCCACTGTGAGACGTGTCATAACCAAGAAGACTACTAGAGAGGATAGGTGCGTTTGGAGATAATCTATTTATCCGAGGCATGATACATATGGCAGAAGGTTTCTAGTAAAGAAAAAGTAGTAGTCAGAAAGAAATATGTCCCGGACTACCACTTTTTCTTACACGATAGATTTCCGTTATTAGAACAGTATTTGTACAAGATTTACGGGATAACTCATTATTTTTGCAACTTTTGAGGCGGAACCCGTAGCCATAACGTTCATTCAAAGCATTTCTGTTAGCAATATCCGCATCTATAGCAGCAGTTTAAAGAAGGTATTCCGAGTCTTCTGCATTCCCTAACGCAATCATCGTCAGGAAGAAAAGAATAATAGTGATAAGGGAGAGGTGGAAGAGGTTGAGGGTTAAGAGCATATGGATATGGTTGTGGACTGTAAGGTGCTGGTTGCCTCATGCCGTAAGGTGTTGAAGGCGCGTATGGCATAGATGGCATAGATTCTGTACACATTGTATACCAAGGTCTTCTTTTAAACTGTCTACATACAGGTTCGCATTCTTCAACTGTACCTGGATTTTCTCCAGATGTGCAATCTTGCATACATTGCTCATAGGTATAAGGGACATTATAACAAACCAATACAATCACTCCCTAATTTAATCTTATTTTCCTGATAGTATATTTGACTGTATACCTTGTGGGTGATTATCCATGCATAATTGGGTGAATACCTACCATACATAGCGAGATCCAAGAACAGACATTCGCAGAGCCACAGATAGTGGGTAAGATCAATTTTTAAAAGTGAATGAAGATTAGGGGATATCAAAAATTTGCAAAGTGTTCACGCTAGAACGCGCGGAGCTCTTCAGCAAAAGATTCCTTAAATGGATTTTCAGAAATGAGAGGGGGAGGGAATGGTTGGACCAAGCAACTGATTAGACTAAGAAACCGGTTAGCTTGCTACTAGGAAAGAGTTATTTGTTTGGATTGTGATGTATTGGATGTTTGAGTAAACCTATGAAATGAAGAATTGGAAAGGGGTGCCTTCACGCCCGAGTAATTTAAAATTAATGGCTTCGACCCTTGATAAGAAAGAGCGAAGCCATTAATTGTTTGAAGGGAATACGGTTCATTGAAAAGAATCTTTTACACTCGATATAAAGTGTTAGACTGTGAACATATTGTTCTAGACTAAGTCCGTTAATCCGTTATCATGACCGAAGGAGTAGCTGTGCGCACGAAAATGATAGCATTAAAAGCTTTTGCTGGAATCAGCTTTAAAGTATACATCTTTTCAATTTTTCCATACAATCCACTAAAGACTGCACCTATTGCACTGATGGGCTGAGCTTTATTCAGATATTCAGTGAAATTTTCATCATGTCTTACTTTTGCAAAGTCAAGGAATCCATCCTTTATGTTTGTATGTGCAAACAGAACAGCTAGCCGATCGTTCCCATTATTTTTTACATAAAACTCTTTTCGTTCATTGGTAGTAGCGTCAGTAGCAATGAAGGAGCTTTCGTAGAATTCACTTCCTATTGCGTAATATTGATCACCTAAGGTTTTTGCGAGATACTCTCCCATGCAGGTTGTCATTCCCATGGATGTGGAGGTTTTTTCAATGTGTCCATTATGTCCTGTTATGAATATGTTTTCACGACCGTAATATTTCTTTTCAAATGATAAAATCCATTTCACTTTTTCCGCCATATATTGATCACGAGTATTGTTATAGTTCGCATTTGTTCCGTGCAGTGTAGCGTTTTGCTTGATAGCCTCGGCAAAGGCTAGAGCCAACTCGTATTCTTTTGCAGAGCTTTTTGCAGTATAAACGGATTTGTTTTCTTTCATCCGCTCCATCAAACCTTTAATATGGGAGAGCCCCTTCTGTACGTTAGCCTGCTTTTGATCATACACCGTTTTATCATTCAGATTCGTAAGTGCAATCTCATACTTGGAGACAAGTGTCGGATCAACCTTTTTTAAATAGGAGAATAGCCCGTTTTTGTTATGGTCATAGCGCTGCATATCAAAACCATAAAAATGAATCTTATCTTTTGCATCCCGATGCTCATTATAGGAGCGCATCCAGGATAGAAGGGCTGCCATTTCTTGTGTATTGTAAATTGTAAATCCAATTGCTTTTGCAGCATCTTGCGCAGTTCCATTGCCTCCTAAAATGTATTCATTGACCTTTTGTCCTCCGCCGAAATCGCCTTCTATGGCAAATACGCGATATCCTTGTTTTTCCACCAGATGCTTAAAAATATCTGACTTTAGCGTAGTAAATTGCTTGTTACCATGCGTAGCTTCTCCAAACCCGATGATGGTTTTCGAAGGAAGTTCCATTTGCGAAACAGGAACAAGGTTAGATTTCAATGACTGTTCTAGCGTGTTGGGTGACTCAGAGATAGTGGTTTTCGAAGGAAATTCTATTTCTGAAACAGGAACAAGGTTAGATTTCAATGACTGTTGAAACGTGTTGGTTGATTCAGAATGGAAACCCGTGAATACACTCATCATGATGAACAAGCTTATTACAATCAGAAGATTTTTTTTCATAGCATTCTCTCTTTCTTGAGCTGATCACTCGTTTTCAATTGGATGAAGATGATAATCGCATATGTCATCTTCCCGCTCGAATTGATAAAAATGTACAAGATTATGTAGTGGTTATCTTACTATTTACACTATTATAATCTTTTCTGATATCGTTAACTACATTAAATTGATTGATACACAGTTCCGCCCTTTACATCTAGAGTGCGGACTGAAACATGGTTGGTTGAGGGGTAATTTCTCCTAGATCGAGTCATCGCTACTGCAAGATATCACAAAAAAACCTTTCATTAAAAATAGGGAAAAGTTTATTTGGGGCAAGAAATTTTTTTGGTAAGCCTATGAAATTAAGCAATTGGAAAGGCGGTACCAACATCGATGATACCCCTGGCCCGATTCACCGATAGGCAAGCTGGAATGAGGTATTCCAGAATAAAAAAACTCGAGTTCCTAAGAAGAGTACAGGAATTCGAGTTTTTTTATTCTATCTGAGTCCATTATGTCATTTGGTTGGCGGGGACCCCTATTGAGCAGTAAACATTTGTCTGTATGCAACTTTTTGTGTTGTCTTTGCTATTTTTGTAAAACCAATATTTGTTCCCATCGCTATAATGGCAACTATGATTGCTGATTTTTCTTCCTCTTTTGGAGGGTGCAAAGTAGAATCATGATATTAGTTCTTATAGTGTTAATTTTGTTACAAAAAAATCAATAAGTCGCTTACCCATAAAAATGTATTACCTTTAGAAGAAATAAATTTAATTAGAGAATTCTATATTTTTCCATGTGCTAACCAAGGAAGAAAGCCATCGAAGAAACGTTCAGTGGCTGGCATAAAATATGAGCCAAAGTGATAGTCAGGATCAAGTGTTGTAATAATCCAAGTTCCATTAGTGCTTATCTTATCTACATACATAACTGCACCTCCATCTTCTGTTGTGATTAGTTTTTTCGTACCTTCTATTGGCCAAAACACGCCATGCTGATGCCAAGTTGCATCAGATAAAGTAATGTAATTAAAAAGGTCGTATTCAGATGCAGACAATACTAGACCACTTTGCGCTCCTTTTTCTAACCACCACCAAAAATTCGTTTCTCGGTCCTCCCATTTTTGGTTTGGTAGCCACTCCCAGGGCTGTGGGCCAAATGAAACCACAATTCCTCCTCGTTGTGCAAAAGCATGAATTTTTTCTTTAGATTCTAGAAGTAATTTTTGGTTCAGTTGAGACGGAACTATTAATACATCAAAACTTTCTAGAGGTGTATCTAAAAATTCGGGAAAGTATATGAGTTCTTTCAAATATTGTCGGTATTTAGGTTCATTAAATGTGCGATGATGCGGAGCGTTTCCACTATAAATTACAGCGATTTTTCTCATTATTTCCCTCCGGAATTTTGTATGGTTTCGTATTCATCGTGAATCCATTGAAGTAACTGCGCACTAATACGATCCGTTGATTTATTTTGCATACGATGGGCAAAAATGTCTCGCCCCGCGTGGGCTAAAATTGTCCCTTTCGTTGTATGCCGATCAATATATGTTACCGGCAAATCATCGGAAAGTGTAAGCAATACTTCAGCTTTGGCTGGAACAGGTGAATATGTGCCGCGAGCGAAAAAACCAGCCACTCCTTTGTTATAGGTCATATCGTTTGGTTCAACACCTTCAAAGATTGGATTTGATGTTGCTATAGAAATCTCATAATCTTTGTATGTATTTATCCTTTTAGGCATAAATATTGGACAGCCAGGTAACCATTCTTTACATAAGTGTCCAGAAAAAATAACAATTTTACCTTCATCTAAAAACGAAGAAATTTTCTCCTTATGTTTAAACATATATTCCTGATCAATAAAATCATGGATGACAATACATTTGAATGGCATTAAATTTATCTCAGCAAAGTCATACTGATCAATTTGTGTAAAGTTTTCTACGATAAATGGACTTGTACGATTCTCTAGACCAAATGCATGACCTGGATCTAACCATAAAATTTCTTTAAACTGAGCCAAAAAAAAATCCTCCAATCGAATTGGGTTTTATTATCTTAATATTAGAATTTTGATATTAAGATTGACCAAAGAATAGTATTGCTGTAAATTGATAATGAAAATCGTTATCAATAAAAATAATATCAGAATGAGGTAAAAGAATGAAGTGTAAATTTATTTTATCGGCTACTGCTCTACTATTGTTTCTTACTGGATGTGGTAATACAGAAGAGACTTCTACGAGTAAAGAACTTAAGCCAACTCAAGAAACAAAACTAATTGTTGACGAATTGAATCGAAAGGTGGAAATTCCAGCAAAAATTAATCGTGTAGTAATGGGAAGTATTCTTCCATACTTCTCGACATGGTATATTGCAACCAATTCAACGGATGAAATTGTAGGAATTCATCCGAATTCATATAATGCAGCAGCACATTCGATTTTAAAAGATATTTCTCCATCTATTCTAAAAGCGAAAACAAATTTTATTAAAAATGGTGAAGTAAACATCGAAGAATTAATATCGTTAAATCCTCAAGTATATTTTGAAATCGCTAACCAACAAAAGACTGTAAAAAAGCTTGAAGAAGCAGGAATTACAACAGTTGCTTTAGATACAAAAACAACTTCTTTAAACCCGCTTGATACATTAAATCGTTGGTTGTCTTTAACAGGGGAAATTACAGATACGATAGATCGACAAAAAGAAATTATTGAAGAGGGTGAAGCAAATCAGAAAATGATTAATGAAGTACTTTCGGGAGTAAAAGGAGATAAACCTCGTGTAATGATTCTGCAATATCATAGTAATGGGGAAATCTCGACAGCCGGTGTTGGCATGCATGGAAATCGTTGGTTAAACGCAACGGGAGGTATTGATGTTGCTGCTGAAAAAATAAAAGGCATTAAAGCAATTAATATGGAGCAAATTTATGAATGGAATCCGGACATCATTTACATTACAAATTTCACGGAAACACAACCAGAAGACTTATATAATAACGTATTTGATGGTCAAGACTGGAGCCAAGTAAAGGCAGTGCAAAATAAGAAAGTTTATAAAATGCCTCTTGGAATATATCGTTGGTATCCACCAAGTGGAGATGCTCCTCTAATGCTGAAATGGATGGCACAGAAAAACTATCCAGAACTTTTCACATACGACATGAGTAAAGAAATTAAGGATTACTATAAGCGTTTCTATGATTATGAATTAACCGATAAGCAAGTACAAGAAATCTTAAATCCGCCATCAGAAGCAGCAAAATATTAATGTAAAGGTGGCTTTCAAATGAAATCCAGATTCATAAAATCTTTACTTTGGATGCTACCGCTGATATTTGGACTTATATCAATTGGCATTGGACGTTATCACGTAGATTTTATTGTACAAACGAAAATATTACTTTCACAAATAGTCCCTATAGAAAAGACGTGGACAAATATGGATGAAACGGTTGTAATGAATATCCGTCTTCCCCGTATTTTACTTGCAATGCTCATCGGTGGCGGTCTATCCATCGCCGGTGCTGCATTCCAAGGAATGTTTGCGAATCCTTTAGTCAGTCCTGACATTTTAGGTGTTTCTGCCGGTGCTGGATTCGGTGCGTCTATTGGAATATTACTTTTTGGTAATGGTTTTACAATGCAAATTTTCTCACTACTGATGGGAATGTTAGCCATTGGATTCGCATTCCTTATCGGTGGTTCCAAACGAGATATGCCTATTTTTATGCTAGTGTTAGCAGGGGTTGTAACAAGCGCCTTATTTCAAGCTCTTATTTCACTAGTGAAGTTTCTAGCTGATCCAGAAGAAAAGCTGCCCTCCATTACTTATTGGCTGATGGGCAGCCTCGGAACAGCAAGCTATTCAGATTTATTAATTGGTGGTCCACTTATAGTAATAGGAATCATCATTTTATATATCTTACGTTGGCGTTTAAATATTTTATCGCTTTCTGAAGATGAAGCAAAATCGCTTGGGATATCGGTAGCGAAGATGAAATGGCTTGTAATTTTAGGGGCAACGTTAATTACATCTTCTGCAGTCGCAATAGCAGGAATCATAGGCTGGGTTGGTTTAATTATCCCACATATTGCCCGAATGCTTGTTGGCAGTAATAATCAGTATGTATTGCCTGCATCCATCTCAATTGGTGCGATGTATTTGTTAATGATTGATAATTTAGCGAGAAGTTTAACCGCAGCAGAAATACCATTATCGATCTTAACAGCAATTGTCGGGGCACCTTTTTTTGCGTATTTATTACGAAAAACAGGAGGTGGCTGGAGTTGATTTTACAAATAAAAGATGGCAACTATTTTTATAAAAAATCAAATCATGGCAATGAACAAACGTATTTATACCATAACGATATCAACTTTGAACTACAGCCTGGGGAAATTATGTCCATTCTCGGCCCAAACGGTGCGGGAAAAACGACAATGCTAAAGTGTATAATGGGGTTGTTGAAATGGAAAAAGGGAGAAACGTTATTAGGTGGGAAACCTCTTTCCAGCTATAGTCGAAAGGACGTATGGCAAACGATTGGTTATGTACCACAAGCATCTAAAATGACATTTGGCTATTCTATTTTAGATTTAGTAATCATGGGGCGTGCATTGTTACTGCATACTTACGCCCAACCATCTGAAGTCGATAGAAAAGCTGCACTAGATGCACTCGATATGGTAGGTATTCAGCACCTAGCAGAACAGCCGTGCACAGCTGTAAGTGGTGGGGAACTACAGCTTGCATTGATTGCTCGTACATTGGTATCAGAACCCAACATTTTAGTATTGGATGAGCCAGAATCGCATCTAGATATTCATAAGCAGAAAATTATATTACAAACGATTAAAAAGCTTGTGAAAGAACGTGGGCTAGCATGTGTTATCAATACACATTACGCAAATCATGCATTTTATTTTGGAGATAAAGTGCTCATGGTTGCTAAAGACCAACCAATTATTACAGGTCCAGTATCTGAGTTGATGACAGAAGAAAACATATTAAATTACTTCCAGATCGAAGTAACTAAGCTACTTCATAAGGTTGATGGACATGTATACGAAACCATAATACCAAAATATTTCGGTGCAGATTACGATTTTAATTGATGATATTGGTAAAGCAGATGTTCTGACAACCAATTCAGCACATCTGCATTTTTATTAGTAAGAATGAAAAGTTCCTGTACAATAGGGTACCACCAACATTTCTGGGATATCTAAACAAAGTTATGAGGTCTTGACGTAACAGGTGGCGTCCTTGTACCTTTCGCAAAATACTTAGTTATATGATCAAAAAGCCCTTTACCTTTCTGGTAGGGGCTTTTTGATTGTAAGGAGATGAATGTGAGCTGTGTCTTTTATAATGTATTTGGATCAAATAAAAAAGTTCGCCCTCTTGGTGAACTAGGTTAACCTATGACTACTACGACTTATTATTATTTTTTGAAAGTACGCTTCGATGCCGCATATTCAGGGTAAGCTGGCCACAGGATATAACATGGACAAAGTCAGTGTATTTGTATGATTTGACAGAAATGAATCAATCATGGGCAAATGCAGCCGGAAATATGGTTTCAACAGTCAAAGATCTGACCACCTTCTTCAGTTCGCTCTTGGGCGGAAAGTTTCTAAAACAAGAGATGATGGACCAGATGCTCACAGCAGTAGATTCACCTATGGGTAAAGTCGGCCTAGGGATTTATGAAGAAAAAACACCGGACGGGCAACCCTTTGGGGCATGCCGGCGGTACTTTCGGATTTGAAACGAGAGTCGGCGGACCTATGGGCGGGAAGCATATTTTGGTAACGGCCATCAACTCGATAGCCCCAGATGTCGCGGCGGCCGCGATAAAATATTCAATAAGGAGTTTGGCCATTAAGTTTAAAGCCGACATCCCGCCCTTTATTGGGGCGGGTGTCGGTTTTCTTGTTGCGATTGCCTTTTCTTCATGTAAAAGGCGCACACGTGGTCCTGAATTCAGAATAAAACGACATCTAAATAGATAAGACGCATGAGCGCCATAACGACAGCGTATTTTTAACTCGGTCGGGCGAGCTCTACTACCGACTTCTTTACCATTCCCGCCAACAGATTTTTTACCGCCGAAACGGGTGAAATAGGGTTAGACAACTCCCAGCTTCCAAGCAACAGAATAGCGAAAGAAATCGAACGTATGTGGACCGCCGATGGTTCTGCGCTGGTTGGAAGAATGGTGACAGGCACAATCAATGAACATTGATCGAAGACGTAACGGCAACAAAAACAACCGTCACTAAAAAGATAAAAAGACTGGAAGAGGAATCATTTCAAGCACCTCGGGTACGAAGCTCCGAATCCATTACGACTGATACAACTGCTGAAAAAGCGCAACGAAGACACGAAAAAAAGCTAATTTAATAACATAAAATACCAAAATTTGTGTCGAAATCACAATGATAAATAGTTTGTAAATAGCAGAAAGTTCCTTAATCAAAGCAACTTTCTGCTATTTAATGAACAAAAAAACGAATGATAAAGTAATGTTATAAAAAATAATGGAATTTATTCCAAGTATAAAATTGGTAAGATTTCATTCCTTCTACACATTACACCTAGAAAAGAGTTGATACGATGAAATTACCTAAAATGTATAAGTGTTTATTAGCTACTGCACTCCTCGGTTCATTCACCTCCTATCCAGAGCTATCACATGCGGCTTCAAACGAAAATGAAATAATAAACGACCAAGAAGCGAATTTTAAAGGCTTATTAGGCTACTACTTCAATGATAAAGAGTTAAAAGAAACCGCACTGATTTCAAATTCTGAGTCTGGAGATCTATTCGTTGATAACGATCAAATCGATGATATGTTGCCTGATGAATTAAAACAATTTCAATCCGCCATGTGGAGAGGATTTATTAAGGCAGAAAAATCAGGTGAATATACTTTCTCCACGTCTGATAATGACCACACCATGCTATGGATAGATGATCAACAAGTTATCGATCACTCCTCCGCTACGCAAAAAATCAAACTAGAAAAAGGGAAGCTTTATAAAATAAAAATCACTTATCAGCCAGAATCCTCTTCTGCTAACGAATTTGGCTTACAGCTTAACTGGATTACTCCACAAGGAACGGAAGAAATCATTCCAGAGGGAAATCTACTGCTTCCTGACATAAAAAATCAACCAGAGAATGAATCTAGCAGAAAAAAAAGAAGTATTTCAGCTGCTTCTGATGGCGGAGTTGAAGACAGTGACGGTGACGGCATCCCTGATTCCCTAGAAATCGAAGGATACACCTTGGATGTCAAGAATAAAAAACTCACCCTAATGCCTTGGATTGAAAAAGTTCATGGAAAAAAACGCACGAAATCTGGAGCGCCGTTAACAAAATATACATCTTCACCTATGAAATGGAGCACCGCTTCTGATCCGTATAGCGATTTCGCCAAAGTATCAGGAATGATTGATAAAAAGGTAAAAGTGAAACATCCGTTGATCGCTGCCTATCCTAATTTACAGGTTCATATGGA
>NZ_LSSO01000065.1:0-1804 GCF_001645205.1 Brevibacillus sp. SKDU10
CAGATTCGTACGCCATTTTCCATAAGTCATCAGGTTGCGTTCATTAAAACTGGCGTGATGCTACATTTTATACTTTAGAAAACAAAGCCATAATACGACTTGCGGCTTCTTTGTACCCGCCAGCATTACGTAAGGAATCACCTAACCGCTCGGCATGCTGTTTATAAGCAGATTCGTTTAACACTTGCAACAATGCGGACTTCAAATCTTCAGGAGTAAGCTGACTTTTATCTAAAGTAATACCAGCTCCGAACTCCTCTACCTGCTTGGCAACAAGTGGTTGATCTGAGCTTAGCGGAATCATCACAAGCGGTACATTATAATAGAGAGCCTCACTTGCACTATTCATGCCGGCATGTGTAATAAAAGCATCCGCTTGCTGGAGCACTTCCAACTGGGGAACATACGGCTCAATGATAAAATTATGTGGAATCCTGTCCTCTAGCGAACTCATATCCGTGCCTTGACCGCTCGATAACACAAATTGAGCCGGGATATCGTGAAGGGCTTCAAAGCAAAATTTATAAAATTCGATATCTTTGTTCAAGATACTGCCCATTGAAATGTAGACAACTTTATCATATTGAGCTCGAAGCTGTTCAAGCGGAAATGAAGGAGCATCAAGACGCGGTGTAATGGAGGGGCCAGTAAATATATAGCTATCATCAAGCTTATCAGCATCTGGTTGGAAATCACGGCTTGTAAATACAATCTTAATTTGACCATATTGGCGAGTGATATCTTCAATAGCAGGAACAGCTACGTTGCATGCACTCGCGATGCTTTGCGCTGTATTCGTTAGTCTTTCATAAAGAGCTTCTACATCTAAATCTCCTGCATCAATCTCTTCTATAATTTTGCTTAGAGGCCCAGCAAAAGCGAAGTTTGTAACGGAGCAAATCGTCGGAATACCTAACCTTTTCCCTAAAATTTCCCCTCCCCAACCAAATAAGGAGTCAAAAATTAAGTAGTCAAAAGAATCGTTCTCTACCTGCCTTAAGATTTCCGGAATATGTGGTTCAATAATGCCTCGCAGCATAAAATCGGTGAATTGAAGCGGATGTCTAATTTCGGTTGGATTAAAACCAAGGTCTCTAAATATTTGTTCATCCAATTGATAGGCCAAAAATTGTGCCCCAGTCTGGGCAAGCCTAGTCCGATATTCCTCTGAGCACATATAGACAACTTCTTCTCCATTGTCGACGAGCTGCTTTACTAATCCTAATGTAGGATTCACGTGACCTTCTGCTGGAATCGTTACATACAATACGCGTGCCACTTACTACACCTCCCCAAAAATATCAAAATAGAAGATATTACTATAAATAGAAGATGTTACAACTTGATTATAGATGAGGGAAAATATTGGATCAAGTCTAACGTTAAATCCCAGCACATTGTATAGGGGCGGCTGGGGGTATAGGTAATCCATGAATTTCTATGCTTGTAAAATGCTTGGATAAATATTTGTTAATAGCATCCACATCCTCTTTTTAAGGAAGTAAATATTTTTTCTGCATGAAATACTAAAGTCTGTTTCAGTATCATCTTTAATCTAATAGTCAGTTTTTCCTTGCATTCTATCGAACTTATTTCTACTAAACATTGATTTTCACTTTTGCAAACTAAAAACATAAAAACACACAGGGATGATTCTGAACATTAATTAAAACCACTATTATTAGCATTTTTTATATAAAATTAAGTAATATTTTGTCGAGTTTTGTTTAAAGTTTCGATTTTTTCTATTTAGCAGTTAAAGTCAATACGGTTGGTAGAATAATGCACAGGAGGAAGAAAGGAG
>NZ_LSSO01000066.1:0-3484 GCF_001645205.1 Brevibacillus sp. SKDU10
GCCTGTTGTAACGGCTGCGAGGCTGATCTCCGGAAATTTACGTAACGTCCGATTTTCGATGGCGGAAATCTCTTTATCCGGAGAAATGAAGGTAACAATTGCGAAACCATAAATAATAGCTAAAAATGTGGCCATATAAACGATTGAAATATGTTTATTCACTTCGATACTCCTTTTGAAAAATTAAAATCTAAAATACAAGAAAGGGTTATACGTAGAATTAATAAGATACAAAATCACTTCTGTAAAAAGGAAAAAGTTGAACAGCATTCCAAAAACGGTTTGTACTTTTATCATCGACTTACTCCATTGCAATGTTTGCAGTTTTGGATATACCGGCGTGGCAACAATCATCGCAATGACAAAGTAGAACCAATTGGAAGATAGCAACGAGAGTGCCAGAGAATCGAATATTTCGTTGTCCCGGGTATAGAACATGGAAGCAATGAATTCTGTTGCATATCCAAAATTGTCAGCGCGGAAGAACACCCATCCAATCATGACAAGCAGCAACACAACAACATGGTTTAACGGATAAATCTTGGAAAGCATCTTTTCAAGACCAGCTTTTTCTAAAGCGATTAGAATTCCGTAATATGCACCCCATGCAATGAACGTCCAACTGGCTCCGTGCCAAAAACCGGTTAGTGCCCACACTATAAATAAATTGCGATATACCTTCCAAGCAGCAACCTTGTTTCCGCCAAGCGGGATATAAACATAATCTCTAAACCAACTGCCAAGAGAGATATGCCAGCGTCTCCAGAACTCAGAAATGCTCCTTGAAATGTATGGATAATGAAAGTTCTCTGCGAACTCGAATCCAAACATTTTACCTAAACCGATAGCCATATCGCTGTAGCCTGAGAAATCAAAATAGATTTGTAAGGTATAAGCGATAATACCAATCCAAGCGCTTCCAGTTGAAAGATCCATTGCAGAAGTGGCGAACACGGTGTCTGCTACGGACCCAAGAGGATTGGCTAAGAGTACTTTTTTAGACAACCCAAGAATGAAGCGCTTAATTCCCTCGGCGAATTGTATGGAAGAAAAAACGCGTTTGCTAAGTTGTTCAGCGACGGCATTATAGCGAATAATAGGACCTGCTACAAGCTGCGGGAAAAATGTAATGTACAGCGCCAAGCTGAAGAGATTTCGTTGCGCTCTTTCTTTTTTTCTGAATATATCAATCAAATAACTAAGAGCATGGAACGTATAAAAAGAAATTCCTATAGGCAAAGGTACAGGGTCCAAATGAAGATTGGTTTGAAGTGCGGCATTGATTACATCAACAAAGAAGTTGGCATATTTAAAGTAGCCGAGAAGTCCGATATTAACAACGATTGCAAACGTTAGAATCCAGACTCTCTTTTTCTCGTGATTTTCCGATTTATCGATCCAAACCCCATACCCATAGTTAATGAGAATGGATAATATCATGAGAACCACATACCTCGGTTCGCCCCAAGCATAGAAGACTAAACTGAATAGTAAAAGAATAGTATTTTTAAATTTGAACGGAACAGCGAAATAAAGTGTAAGAACAAGCGGTAAAAAGCAAAACAAAAATATGACTGAGCTAAAGACCAAAACAAACTTCCTCTCTATGTTGTTATTTTGTGTAATGTAATCAGAATTAACAGAGTAAAATGTCTACGGATAAGTATCCCCTCTCTTTCTGCTCATTCTATAATAGGTCATTCCTAGATGTTTGCAAACTTGTCCACGATTGCATGTCTTTTGTTAAGGTTCATTATCAGTTCCATATCTTGCTCTACCCGTGGTTATTTTAAGGGAATAAGGTTAACGAGTTGGACTTAGAGGATTAAAGAAAAAAGCTGAGCCCGAAAATAAGCATTATAAAATAAACACCCGAATCATCAAATTCGGGTGTTTAGTGCTATTAATAGACATTATTTATTACTTTTATCTAATAACTAAATTACTTGTGCTACGGCTTCTGTCAGCTTCCCTTTGAAAAATGGGTTATGCCAATCCAAGCAAAACTTGTTTTTTCTTACCACTTCGTTAGACCATTATGGAGAAATCCATTTACTACTTTCGAGGCGATGCTGCAGTTTTCAATCAAAATACACATACATTTAGTTTGCAGGTTTTTTATTCCTCCATATTTAACATCCATACCCTTTTTAAAGGTATTTCAGTTTTAATTTCATCACTCAATTTATCGTAATTTTCAAAGAGTTGCTCTATAATTTTCTTTGAATCCCATAGTCTTACCTTAAAAAACTGTTTTGGAATTTCTTTTATCACAGAGGTCTTGAATCCAGTCCAGGAGACCAACAATCCATAGTCTGCATTAAAGTTACTCATTGTTCCTATTAATTGATCCATCGTAGGTCTATCAATAGGTGAATCAGCGGTTTTTACTTGAACACAAATTTTTGTTGAACCAAATCCTAAAATATCAGAAGCTGCTAAGATATCTACCCCATTATCTGCACCTTCCGGACTTCGATAGGTTGTGAATCCCTTGGCTTTTAATATTTCTTCAACCAAAATCTCCATTTTATGGCCTTTAAATTTCTTGATTATATAATCAGAAATTCTATCAAATATGTACTCATCTAAATCAAATCGTATCTCCTCATCTGATTCATCAATTTTTTGAGGTATAGTTTTATCCTTTATATTCCAATTATTTTCATACATTATCTTAATTCTCTCTTCTGCATTATTTTTATGTATCCTACATACAGTCATAAAAGCACCCATTGAATATAAGATATCTTGTTCAAATTTATCTCTTGGAATATCAACTGCAAACCATTCTACCTCTCTGTAATGATAATATGGACTTCCTAAGCTTTTATCATAATTATAATCTCCTACAATCTTCCCAAAATGTATCGTTCTATTTATCTTGCTTGGAAGTACAACCCAATCCCCTATTTTCATTCTATGGGCTATGGGATAGATTTGAGAGGCCCAATTTATCGCTGTTTTTTCTTTTTCTAGATCATACTTGTCTACAAGAAACATGTAGAGATCTTCTTTTTTGTTGAAATTTTTCAAATTTATATCTAAGTCATCCCAAGTTAGATATATTCTCTTGTCATTCAAAAACTTACTTTCATATTCTCCATTTGATCCAGCTCTAAATAACCAAATACTCAACCTTAGTTCCTCCTATTAGTTTATCTTTATATATTATATAGTAAAACTTTCCATCCACTAAGTCTCCATACCAAAAGATTTATTATTATTTTTGGACTAGTATACCTTTGGTAGGTCTTACTCGTAAAAAACAATCCTCAGGGTAACTAGAAGTTCGTGTAGAAAATAGTATGAAACAATTTGGGCTGATATTATAAGGAATTTACAAGCTCATTTTCTTTAAAAACGCTATTATCTTAGCGTTTTTTTGTTTGGGGGCTATGTAATTATTTGTCGAAAATTGAGGAATGTTTCGATTTTTTATTTTGCATCAATTATGAAAATATCATGGTAAATTAATACACAG
>NZ_LSSO01000067.1:0-5049 GCF_001645205.1 Brevibacillus sp. SKDU10
GAGCGGCGATCTTTATTTATCGCTAGGAAATTGTTATCATCAAATTCAACAATATCAAGAAGCAGAATCCTTCTATAGACAAGCCCTATCTATTTTTGAAATCGCCAACAACCCGGTTCGTTTAGCGGAAGTACAATTGAACCTAGGTCTTATGTACAAAGAAACAATGGTGTACGATAAAGCAGAAACCTGTCTGAAACAAGCTCAGAAATTCTTATTTAATCAAATTGAAGACGAGCTTCTGAATTTTACACGTATCGCTCTAGCTGATGTATATCGTTTACAAAAACGTTTAGACGAAGCAAAAGCCCTTTGTCAATCCGTGATTTCTTCTGATAATGAAAAAATGCTGGCTGAGGCACAATTTATCTTAGCTGAAGTAATGTTGATGCAGGGAGAAGATGATGAAGCTCTCGTCCATCTAGAAAATGCAAGAGGTTATTTTACAATCAAGAATATGCAAGCGTTTTTAATTAAAACCTACCAATTATTAGGTCACATTCATTTAAAGAATCAACGCTTTGAGCAAGCAGCTAAAATGTACGAACGTTCTATTACTTTTACAGCAGAAGCTTAATGTTTCCTGATAAAAGTCTTTTTTCTGCGTATGAAGTAATGGCCAGAGGGCTAACTATCCAGCCTAATATGCCTAGTTAGCCTTTTTTATTGCCTGCATGATATTTTTTATGTACATAAAACAAAAAGAAAGATGGGATAACCATCTTTCTTTTTTGTAAACAATTATTATTGTTTTTTTAAAAGCTTGCATGAGCCCGAATCTTTTCGCTTATGCTAAGTAATAGCTTATGTTCGAAGTGCTGTCATTACCTGTTGATCTAGCTTGGCCGCTGCATTTTGATCATAGGTCTTTTCATATTGTGGCTCTACACTGATACGAGAACCATAAAACATGATATCTCGTACGCTTTCAATTTTGACTTCTAGCATGCCTAATTTAAGCGGTACGCCTTCCATTTTGTCTGCTATAATCTTAGCCATTCCATTAATCGCATAAGTAGAACCACAGCCAATTAAATTAAGCACTACTTTTGGGTCCTGACTTACATTTGTAAGAATCCGAGAACGACTATCCAGAGCAATTCGAATCGTATGATTATCTAATGCCACCACCCAGGATATCGCACTTAAAACAGGGGCCTTTGTCTCGTAGTCAATGCTTCCTAAAGTCACATAACGTTCATGTTGTAGATATTCAAACAATTCTTCAGATAATGATTGTGCTACTGTTTCTGCCATATCATCATCCTCCTCTTTTCATTACATATTGTTTATTGTACATGGGCTTACGTGCTCTAGCAATGATGCCATATGAAAAAGATACCATTCTTATCACAAACACAAGGAGGAGAGATTTATGAGCACTCCACCTGCTTCCCCCGATCGTCTCGTGCAAGAATTAGAAAAGGCAATAGAGGAATTGCAACAGGTTCGCCAATTGAATGCTACTCTGCACAAAATAGGTCTGTATTTGGAAGAGATTCGATTGGCTGATATCGTTATTAATTATACGACCCCGCGACGTTTAATCTGGACGAATTTTGTCGCAGGCTTAGCTAGAGGGTTAGGACTAACCATTGGTACGGCCATTGTTCTAGCGTTGTTAGGTTCTCTTTTATCAAAATTTTTGTCCATTCCTATTATTGGAGATTTCATAAGGGAAATTATTGTGTATGTACAATCTTATCGTCCATAAATGTTTCAACTACGTCAAAAAGCCAGGACATAGCTTTGTCCTGACTTTTTCTATCCATTTCGCTCTACTTTATTAGTCTCGCCAATGGCTCTCCCACTTTTCTTTCAAGCTCTTTCGTTTTTCCTGCTCCTTTTCTTTCTTTTTTTGCTCTTTCTCTTGCTTTTTTTGTTCTTTTTGCTGTTCTTTATCATATTGCGGGGTGTCAGTTGACTTTAACTTCGCATAGTTTTTAACCTCTACGTCTTGCTCATACAACAAGTTATCCCCATTATAAAAAGCAACATGTATTGCTGTAACCTGATGATTAGAACCCTTGAACGGGAATTTTAACACATACTCATCACGATTCCCCTGTTCAATGATAGCTTCTATTTTTTGTTCATGCTTCTTGCCATCCGGGAAGGTTACTACTACTTTCATTGAATCTAAGGCCTGTTTCGGTAATTTCTCTAATTTTTCCCTTAGCTCATCCCATTTCCCCTTTAAACGAAGCATCTTATCTTTTTTATCGAAAAAGGCATCCCCCTGCCATTGTTTAAACATATCCCTGACTCCATCTACACCCTTCCAGATATTTATTACCTGAATGGTTTGACGATCAATCAGCCTACCCTTAGAAAAGACCTCCACACTAGCAGAAGATGGGATTGTATCACCTGTTACTGGCATTTGCCATGAGAAGGAACCTACATAGCTCCAGAATTGTTTGATCGGGATTTCTTTAGTTGTTCCGTTATACGTAATTTTGACTTGATCAGCGGAGCTCTTTACTTTCCCTTGGAAGGAGATCTCGTTCTTTTGTGAATTATATTTTGCCAGAGAATAAATTAATGCATTTTCGGTAAGTACAGGTGCTTCTTTAATTCGTAATTTAGCACTTTCCACTAATTTATTCTGCTGATAAGCCTGTAGTGTTAGCAATTCCCCTGCAGATGCTTGCGGCATGCTTACACGAAACGTCTGCTTTGAAGAGAATTGAAGCACTTCTACTCTATTTCCTTTTTCAGAAGTGATAACCACCCTCGTTATACCTGATTCCACCTTGCCAGCGACTGTCGTTATACCGTTTGTTGTTTCTTCCGAATAGGAATCAAACCCTTTCTCCAACGCCCGTACAGACAGATAAATATGGTCAAAATCTTCTTTGAAAATACTTTGCCACTCATCTCCATACTCTTCAATAACATCCTTGAGCTTTTTCTCAAAGTTCATATTTGGGTCTTTTACGACAACATATACTCGATCCTTATAATCTTGTAGGAGCATCTGCAAAAACAGCTTATTTTCCTTTTCTAGATTCTCTATGTTATATAAAAAATTTTCCCGTACTTGGCCTGCTGGCGTCATATTTTTCGCATGGCTGGATAATAAAGGCGTCTCTTTATCTGTGGAATCCGCTGCTTTTGTATCTGAGGTAGCTAAAATAGCTGTGTTAGATGACTTCATTTCGTTGTCAGCGTTAGCCATCATCGGAACGACAGCAAAAAGTACGCCAGCGGACATTACTCCTACCGATAAAGTCATTACTTTTTTATTCATGAAACCTGCCCCTTTGCAAATGATCTGTTCCCTAGACGGTTCTTGATCAGGAAAAGTTGCGCAAAGTAAGCCAAAACTTACAGGAGTGGAGAATAATTGGTGTGTCATACTAAGCTCGGAGGTGATTTCGATGCCA
Source organism: Brevibacillus sp. SKDU10 (assembly GCF_001645205.1). Taxonomy (NCBI): domain Bacteria; kingdom Bacillati; phylum Bacillota; class Bacilli; order Caryophanales; family Paenibacillaceae; genus Brevibacillus; species Brevibacillus sp. SKDU10. The sequence goes on from NZ_LSSO01000067.1 coordinate 3,390, forward strand.
AAGGGAAGCATCCCAATCTTGCTTGGTACAATTGTAACTGCTGCTGGACTTAGCTTCGTAAAAACAAAATATAACGATAATGGTTATACGAACCCCTATGCTTGGGGTGTAGCAGGTTTTGGGCTAGCCCATATCGTATTAGGTACGATTGATGCATTACGCGATTGATTGTATTAGCGAGACGAGAAGCATACATTGAATCATCCAACAAACAAAAGCTCTGCCGCTGTTAAGCTGGCAGAGCTTTTAACCTTATTCCTTTGCCATGATCGTTTTGCGTTTTTTAAAAGACTTCAAGGAATGACTTCCCTTAATCTGCATATTTAGGTTCATTCTGAATTGCAGTCAACAAAGCGTCTACAGCTTCACGATCAAAAGTCATTTCATGCAGCTCGTTATCAACTGTATACGTCACAAGATATCTAGCTTCTTCCATTTGGACCTGAAGTTGATCGACATTATGATCCTCACGCAAAATCTGCTGAAAAAAAGCCTCTGTATCGCTTGCAGAACGATCGTTTTTTCGAAATTCCATGACGACTCGAATTTGCAGCCAGTTAAACAAAGCATCGGCTAGTCTCATGATTTCGCCTCTGTATCACGAGTACGCTTGGTTCTCGTACGTAATTTGACAATGGTCAGAATAATAATAGCTACAAATAATCCACCACGCACCGGTAGTTGAGTATCTAGGATGGCAAAAATAACAGAACCGAGCAAGAGCAGGATAATCAATAGAGCCGTTTTTAGTATAGGCATGCGTATCCTTTCTGCAAACCCCAGATAATAAACAAGTAATAAATACACAAAAATGATCCAATAACGTTGTAAATCAGCCCACATAAAAAAATGATCATACCATGTTAATACCTCGGGATTTGCAGGGTCATAAATGGACGCTAGCTCTAATAACTCCATTCTCTACCTCTCCTTTTATTCTTATCCTTTTAGGTCGCGAATGTAAACCATTTCCTCAGCGTATTCCTGTTCATCATCGACTGGTGTTTCAAGAACAACAGGCAAATGCTGCAATTTTTCAGAGCGCAAGAATTTTGCTAATGCATCGCTACCAATTTCACCTTTACCAATCTTTTCGTGTCTGTCTTTTCGACTACCATAAGGAACTTTGCTATCATTAAAATGGATGCAAACTAGATGATCCAAATATCCGGTCTGCTCCATGTCCTCCAATAATTTATCAAAGGATTCCTCATCCCATTGTCCTGCAGCAAAAGCATGACATGTATCAAAGCAATATCCAATTTTCTCTGGATATGTAGTTGCTTCGCGAATGGCAACTAACGCCCGAATGGTTAAACCAAGCTCGGTACCTTGTCCCGCCGTATTTTCCAGTAAAAGCTTCACGGGGCCATTGTATTGCTCTAGAATTAAATCAAGCGTTTCTACCATGCGCTTGGTACCATATTCCTCGCCTTCTCCCACATGCTTACCGCAATGAACTACAGCGCCAACAGCACCATACGCCTCGGCAATATGTAAATCCTCAACGATGGAGCGAATTGTTACTTCCTGTAAATCCTCTTTCGGTGTTGAGAGATTTGTAATATAAGGCGTATGGCACACCAGCGTAATGCCATGCTTGGTCATAATTTCTACGCCTTTGTTTGCATCTTTGTGGTCAATTTTTTTAGGTTTAAGT
>NZ_LSSO01000068.1:0-51659 GCF_001645205.1 Brevibacillus sp. SKDU10
TCCGTCTCTCCCCACCATTTTGGGGTATAGCCAAGCGGTAAGGCAACGGACTTTGACTCCGTCATTCCCAGGTTCAAATCCTGGTACCCCAGCCAACTTTATATTTGCCGGTATGGCGGAATTGGCAGACGCGCGCGACTCAAAATCGTGAGGGAAACCGTGGGGGTTCAAGTCCCTCTACCGGCACTACAATAAAAAAGCGGAATTTACGTTAGATGCGTAGATTCCGCTTTTTTCGTTGTCTATTATCATTTTCTAATCTTGGACTACAAGAGAATATATAAAAGCTAATAAATGAGAAATGAAATGTAAAATTATGAAAATAAAAAGTAATCATTTTTCTCACAAAAAGTCTCTTTTTTCTAAGATGATTTTTAAATAAATAGAATTTTGTCAAAACCTTGACAATGGCGAAAACTGGATAGCTCTAAAGGGCTAAAAGTGATGAATCTCACACCCTTTACAAATGTGGGAATGGTTTAATCAAATCGTAAACAATGCAAATTCCTTTTTGGGAAAAAACTGGATGACAAGGAAGAAAAAGAGAGGAGGTCATCGGATGAACAGCTCTCAAACTCAACCGAATCAAAAGGCAGAGAACGAGAAGCATCAGGAAGGCGAACTAAATTTAAAAGGAACGCTAGCTTCGGTCTTTCTAGTAGGTCTGTTTATCGCAGTGACTTGGTTTGCTGTATTTGGGGTTTTTCTAAGCAGGGCGTAGCTGGTATAGAGAGGGAATGAACGGGAGGGTATTTTATGCATTTACACCGCTTTGAAAAAATTTGGCTGATGGTTGGGGGCGCGACGCTTGTGCTGTTTTTGATCGTCTTGTCTGTCAATGCCTATGCAATGGGGATGATGCCGCCAAGCCATATGAAAATGATAGACCCAAAAAAGGTAGATGAAACTGCCCCTTTTGATAATCTAGGACTTCATAAAACTGGTGATAATGAATACGATCTTGTCATGACATCATTTATTTTTACTTTCCAACCTAATCAAATTGAAGTTCCAGTCGGTGCTAAGGTTAAATTTGTTGTAACGAGTAAAGACGTGGTACACGGCTTCGAGATACCAAAAACAAATGTAAACATCATGGTGTTACCTGGTCACATCAGCGAAGTCACTCACACATTTGACAAGCCAGGAACGTACTTAATTCTCTGTAATGAATATTGTGGCGCTGGTCACCAGTTAATGGCAGCTACAATTGTTGTGAAGTGATTCGGAAAGGTAGTGACGATAAAGTATGGTAGCGCAATTAAAGGAATATCATAAAACACAACCGGTGGTAAAAGTAGATGCCGCGGCTGCAAAACTTTCGTTGGCGCATATTTATGTGGCATACATTGGTTTTGCTATCGCCATTTTGTGCGGCTTGCTTCAAGGTCTGGTACGGGGTGGGGTTATAAGCTTGCCATCTTGGTTAGGCTATTATCAGGTTTTAACAGCCCACGGGGTATTATTGGGTCTAGTTTTTACAACATTCTTTATTATAGGATTTTTCATCTCAGGCTGTGCTCGCACATCAGAGGGAAAGCTGACCCCTGTAGCTTTGAAGCTGGGTTGGATTGGTTGGATTCTCATGACGGTGGGTACAGCGATGGCAACAGTAGCGATTCTATCAAATGAAGCCTCGGTTCTGTATACATTCTATGCACCAATGAAAGCGTCTCCACTGTTCTATATTGGGGCAGCCTTACTAGTCGTAGGCAGCTGGATGGGCGGATATTCGATTTTTGCGAATTACATTCATTGGAGAAAAATAAATAAGGGAAAAACATCTCCCCTATTTCAATTCATGGCTGTTTCTACCATGATTTTATGGCAGATTGCAACATTAGGGGTAGCAGCAGAGGTCTTGTTACAGCTCATTCCATGGTCTCTTGGCTGGGTACCTGAAGTGAATGTCCTGCTAAGCCGTACGCTCTTTTGGTATTTCGGTCACCCACTTGTCTATTTCTGGTTGATGCCTGCTTATGTCTGCTGGTATGTTAATATTCCAAAAATAATCGGTGGGAAAGTATTTAGTGATTCACTCGCACGTTTATCTTTTATTCTGCTTATTCTATTCTCCATTCCTGTAGGCTTTCATCACCAGTTAATGGAGCCAGGCATTTCAGATAAATGGAAAATGCTACATGTAATTTTGACTTTAACCGTAGTATTCCCATCGCTTATGACGGCATTCTCGCTATTTGCCGTATTTGAAACATCGGGACGTAAAAAGGGTGCAAAGGGCTTGTTTGGCTGGTTTTCGAAATTGCCTTGGAAGGATGCGCGTTTCTTTGCCCCCATGCTGGGTATGCTTGCTTTCGTTCCAGCAGGAGCAGGAGGAATTATTAATGCGAGTAACCAGATGAACGCAGTGGTGCATAATACAATCTGGGTTACAGGTCACTTCCATTTAACGGTCGGAACTAGCATTGCGCTCACTTTCTTTGGTATTACGTATTGGTTATTGCCAAATTTAACAGGTCGCAAAATGACCCCTGCCTTGCATCGTGTAGGAATTTTGCAAGCAGTCATGTGGTCGGTTGGGATGTTACTCATGTCAGGTGCGATGCATTATCTTGGGTTGCAGGGTGTGCCGCGTCGTACGGATTACACTACTTACTTTGACAATGCGGAGGCTCTAAGCTGGATACCTCCCCAACAGTTAATGGGCTTTGGCGGTGCTATCCTATTCTTTGCGGGGATACTGATGGTAGGAATCTTATTCTATCTCATCTTTAAGGCACCAAAAGGCGAGGAGGATTATCCAATTGCTGAATCCCAAGAAGCAGTGGAACGTACCCCAAAAATTTTAGAGCGCTGGTCTTTATGGCTCGGTATCGCCGTATTTTTGATTATCGTGGCTTATGCCTATCCGATCTACCAATTGATTGATCATGCACCACCTGGATCAAAACCATTTATCACGTGGTAAAAATAAAAACCATCTGCGGTATGCTTCCTTTTCTAAAAAGGAGTATGCGTGTAGATGGTTTTTTATTATGAGAAAATGAAAAAGGCTGTGTATAAAATCAGTTTGACCGGGAGCATGGAGAGTTTTGGGCTGTAAAAAAGCAAGGATCACAAGCTATAATTTGCTGTGGAAGGTGTTAATAAATACAAGGGGTTAATTTTTACTTGTAAATGTAGTAAAATATACGTTTGAAGAAGAAAATGCATATTAAAGGATGAGATTGAATGATAAGTACAAATGGTGTTACCCTGCGATATGGGAAACGCGCTTTGTTTGAAGATGTAAATATCAAGTTCACACCTGGTAACTGCTATGGATTAATTGGGGCAAATGGAGCTGGTAAGTCTACATTTCTGAAGATTTTATCCGGCGAAATTGAACCAAACAATGGAGAGGTTATTTTAACTCCTGGAGAACGTCTTGCCGTTTTAAAACAAAATCATTATGAGTTCGATGAATGCGAAGTCCTGAAAACGGTAATGATGGGTCATAGAAGACTGTTTGATATCATGGAAGAGAAAAACGCTCTGTACATGAAGGAAGATTTCTCTGAAGCAGACGGCATTCGTGCGTCTGAATTGGAAGGAGAATTCGAAGACTTGAATGGTTGGCAAGCAGAATCTGATGCGGCTGCTCTATTAATTGGTCTGGGAATTCCTGCTGAATTCCATGATAAGAAAATGCTAGAGCTAGACGGAAACCTGAAAGTGCGTGTCTTGCTGGCACAAGCTTTGTTTGGTAACCCAGACATCCTACTACTCGATGAGCCTACCAACCACTTGGACATCGAATCTATTCGTTGGCTAGAAAACTTCTTGGCTAACTATGAAAATACTGTTATTGTTGTATCCCATGACCGTCACTTCTTAAACCAAGTATGTACGCATATTGCTGATATTGACTTTGGCAAGATTCAAATGTATGTGGGGAACTACGATTTCTGGTATGAATCCAGCCAGCTAGCTCTTAAGTTAATGAGAGAGCAAAATAAGAAAAAAGAAGAAAAAATTAAAGAATTGGAAAGCTTTATTGCACGCTTTAGCGCCAATGCTTCTAAGTCAAAACAAGCAACCTCCCGTAAGAAGATGTTGGATAAAATTTCGTTGGATGATATCAAGCCTTCCAGCCGTCGTTATCCATTTATTAACTTCAAGCCGGAGCGAGAAGCAGGTAAAAATATCTTGGAAATTGAAGGCTTATCCAAAACCCTTGAAGGTGAAAAGCTATTCGAAAATCTTCACCTCATTATTAATAAAGGTGATAAGATAGCACTAGTGGGCCCAAATGGTCACGTAAAAACAGCCCTGTTCCAAATTTTAATGGGTGAAATGGAAGCGGACAGTGGAACATTCTCTTGGGGTGTTACAACCACTCAGGCATATTTCCCGAAGGATAACTCTGACTACTTTGATGGATGCGATTTATCCTTGGTTGATTGGTTGCGTCAATACTCGAAAAATCAAGACGAGACATTCTTGCGCGGCTTCTTAGGCAGAATGCTGTTCTCTGGCGAAGAAGCACTGAAAAAAGCCAATGTTTTGTCCGGTGGAGAGAAAGTACGCTGCATGCTGTCCAAAATGATGATGGTGGGCGGAAATGTTATCCTGTTAGATGAGCCTACTAACCACTTGGATTTGGAATCTATTACAGCATTAAATAATGGTTTAATGGAATATGATGGCACGATGCTGTTTGTTTCTCATGACCATCAGTTTGTTCAAACCATTGCCAACCGGATCATAGAGATTACTCCAAATGGTATCATTGATAAAATGATGACATACGATGAATATCTGGAAAGCGAAGAGATCAAACAGCTTCGCGAAAAATTGTACAGCGAGTAATGAAAAAGAAAAGAGGGTTAACCAATCAAGGTTAACCCTTTTACTAAAAGCTGGAGGGCATCAATGACGACGTTGCACGGTATCTGGTTACCAGATGCTTTTTTTCTTTTCTGTTTGCGCGGCGGCGAGATTGTACCCGTCAGTAATTGGATGGAACAATTGTCGACCGAACAACAGATGAAATTGATGAAGTCTGGAAAAGTGGGCATCCGTACCTTTCAAGTTCCATATTGGTTTGATCAAGGGGAGTATTACCCGTCCAATAAGCCAAAATTGATGGTACAACAGATTAATGGACTAAGTATAGCTATGAAGGAAGCTTTACCACTCCTGTGGCAAACAGACGAAGCAATGCTGCAGCATAGTGGTTTTTTGCTAGGTGATAGCTTGCATTACTACCAAAAGGTAGCTCAATTTGCCCTGCAAATGCTATGGCATGCAAATATTCAACCGGGTGTTAAGGTACGTAAAGGAAAACGGTATGGCTATGCAGAGGCAGACGCTATTTGGGATGTAGATTTGACCAAGGAAGAAGTGCGCACATTTTCGCACACCTTGGCGCTTGCTATGCCAGCCATCTGTCGAGCGTATGACCCACAGAAGACAGGTGGAAGCGACATTATGACAGATCCGCACACCATTCAGGCTGATTTTTTACAAAATGCAATACAAACTACGATACATGACTGGCTGGATATGGAAAGCGAAGAGCTACGACAACAGCTCAGCAAGGGGAAGGGAGATTTCTCCTTGCAATGGCTACGGGGATTACTAACTCGGATAACGGAGCCTATTGAGGGTACAACGAAAGAGCTGCAAAGCTTTAAACAGCAAGTAGATTTGTGGACAAAAGGAGAAGGACGTAACAAGCGGGATTGTGTGGGACAGTATGCAATGCGCCTATACTTACGTCTGGAACCACCTCAACAGATCGAAGTAGAAGCAGAAGAGTCTATTTTTACATTGCATGTGTATCTACAACCTGTCACAGAACCCTCTCGGCTTATTTCAGCTAAGGATATCTGGTTAGGGTCTGGTGAGGCTACAGCCTTTTTTGGAAAGGATCTGGGTAGGGCTCAAGAATTCTTGCTGGAGCAATTGGGATGCGCGTCGATACAAATGCCAGCGTTAGAAGAAACGCTTCGCCAAGCATTGGTGGAGCAAATACAGCTTCCTGTGCAAGAGGCCTTTCATTTTTTACAAGAGATAGCTCCACGGTTGCAGGCAGAAGGAGTTGGTGTTCAATTACCTTCTTGGTGGGTAAAGCGTGGACGCAAACGGCTAGGCTTAAAGCTTAGAGTTATGCAGGATCACTCACTCTATGCAGCGGATTCTTCTGCTGTTATTCATCGTTTAGGCTTACATGAAATCGTTCGTTTTGATGCGAAAGCAGCTTTAGGTGACCAGGAAATCAGCTTGGCTGAACTGGAAAAAATTGCAGATTCAAAGCTCCCTTTTATCCAATTACGCGGGGAGTGGACTGAGGTTAATCAGGAATCGGTTAAACGGATGCTGCAATATTTAAAACAGGCTGAGCAAGATGAAATCACGCTGCATGATATGCTTTACTTAATGGCTGAGCTGGAAGCAAGCGATGAATGGCAAGATCTTCCTGTAGTTGATTTCGAACTTCCTACAGCTCTTGATGACTTATTACATGGACGACTAGAACAGAATTTAGATCATATTGACACCCCAAAGGGACTGCAAGGAGTATTGCGTCCTTATCAAAAACGTGGGTATGCTTGGCTTCAGCTCATGTCCAAATTAGGCTTTGGCGTCTGTTTGGCAGATGATATGGGGCTAGGAAAAACCATTCAGATGATTACAGTTTTAATGGCGGAGAAGCTATCTGCACCGGCTATAATCGTGTGCCCGACCTCATTGATGAATAATTGGAGTAAAGAGATAGAGAGATTTGCCCCAACACTACGGGTGTATACGCACCATGGACCAGAACGCTTGCACCAAAATGAACTGCAAGCAAAAGTCGCTGAACATGATGTTGTGATTACATCTTATTCCTTAGTCAACCGTGATTTAGCTGATTTAATGGAAATCAAATGGTCTTATTTGGTGTTAGATGAGGCTCAGAATATCAAAAACAGTAAAAGTAAACAGGCGAGAAGCGCCATGAAAATACATGCTCAGCATCGAATCGCGATGACGGGTACACCAATTGAAAATCGGCTAAGTGAGCTTTGGTCGATCTTCCAGTTTTTAAATCCGGGTTATTTAGGCACTTTAACGCAATTTCGTACACAATTTACGTTACCTATTGAAAGGTATCGCGAGCAGGAGCGTATGGAATCTCTGCGAAAATTAGTAAAGCCCTTTATTTTGCGGCGGTTGAAAACAGACCCTACCATTATTGTGGATTTACCAGAAAAAATTGAAAGCAAAACGTATTGCACACTCTCAGAGGAACAGGCTAGCTTGTATCAAGCAGCCGTTAATCATATGATGCAAAAAATCAATTCGGTAGAAGGAATGCAACGTCGTGGATATGTTCTTGCTACGTTAACTCATCTTAAACAAATCTGTGACCATCCAGCCCTCTATTTACACCAGTCTGCCGATCATTTAGAGCGTCGTTCTGGTAAGGTACGGCGGGTAACCGAACTTGTTCACGATATAATGGAACAGCAGGAGGCCGTGTTGCTGTTTACGCAATATGTAGACATGGGGAGCATGCTTGCAAAGCATTTTCGTGAGGTTTTACAAGAGGAGGTTCTCTTCTTACATGGGGGGATCAGTAAACAAGAGCGTGATGATATGATTGATCGCTTTCAGTCTGGTATGGGACCGCGAATCTTTATTTTGTCATTAAAAGCTGGCGGTGTCGGTCTTAACCTAACTAGAGCAAATCATGTGATTCATTTTGATCGGTGGTGGAATCCTGCTGTCGAAAACCAGGCAACCGATCGGGCATATCGCATTGGGCAAAAGAAAAATGTACATGTCCACCGATTAATTTGTCAGGGAACGCTAGAGGAGCGCATTGATCAGTTAATGGAATCAAAGCGGGAATTGGCAGAGCAGGTGATCCACTCTGGTGAACAGTGGATTACCGAGTTATCCGCAAATGAACTACACTCCTTATTTGAGCTACGTGAGGATTTGATCTGCCAAGAGGAGGATGATTTGTTGTGAAGCCGCAAAAATCGAACGTACAGATTGAGTGGATCGCCCGCTTGAAGGAATTGATTCGAAAAGCAGGCGGGGCACAGCGAAATCAGCGTGGACGTACGAAAGCCAAAGAAGGTGGAGTATTAGAGTGGAAAGCCGATGATGCTGGTATAAATGCAAAGGTGACAGGGGCAAATCAGGTGTACTACACGGTCTCACTTAGTCCCAAAAAACCGGTGCATGTAGGGCGTGACAAAGCATTGCACATCATCGGACAGTCGCCTCTTTTTACAGCTCAGCTATTAGGCGGGACATTTTCTGAAGAACTGGCTGCTCATTTTGCCGATCAAAAAATAGAGCTTCTTCCAGACTCACTAGAGGAATGGAATGCTCACTGTAGTTGTCCAGATGTGGCTGGTTATTGCAAACATGTATATGCTCTGTATTATCAACTGCTCGCTGAAGCGGAAGAGGACCCATTTGTATTTTTAGCTTTTCTTGGGCTACAGCGTTCTGATATTATAGGTGGATTTCGGGAGCAGTGGTTGCCACACAGTAAAGCCTATACCAAAGAGGGAATGGGACAACAGGAAATTACGAGCCTACCAGAGCCGACCAATCCGTCTGAATTGCTACATACAGGTATAGACGAGGAAGTGGGTGCGGTGTTTTTACGCAGAGCGGTTGACCACGGCACCTTTTTTCAGACAGCCCCTCATTTTTCTGCAATGATTATTTCTTTTACGCAAGAAAATATACTACCTGAGCAATTGCTTCTAATCTGGGGACCGCCTGCATTTGCCGTCCGCAAAGAAGCCATGATGATTGGAGCCCTACAAGAAGTGTATCGGGTTGTGAGTAAGAAGGCTGGAGAGGAGATAGCTACGTTGCCATGAAAGTGTTTGGGATAAAAGTACCCGATACGTTTTCAGAGGCGGTGTATCGGGAGTTGCTTTCTCTGCTCCCGTTGGACCGTCAGGAAAAAGTAAATCGTTACCTTAAGACGGAGGATAAATGGCGCTCCTTGCTTGGGGAGGTGCTGGTACGGATGCAATTGGCTCAACGAATGGGGATTTTGCCAAAAGAGATTCGCTATGAGACCAATCCATATGGGAAGCCCTTTGTTACGGGAGAAGGTGCGTGCGAATTTAATGTGTCGCATTCAGCTAGTTGGGTAGTTGCTGCTTTTAGTGCCAGTCCAATTGGCATTGATGTTCAACAAATCAAACCCATTAATCTACAAATTGCTGACCGATTTTTTTCTGAACAAGAGCGTCAGAATTTGTTCCAGCTTCCTGAAGCGAACCAAGTAGAAGGTTTTTTTCGTTATTGGGCGTATAAAGAAAGCTATATAAAAGCCGTGGGGAAGGGACTTTCACTGCCGCTTGATTCTTTTACGATCCAGCAGGAGTCTTTAGACAGAGCGACGGTATACGCTGATAACATACCGACTGGTTATCATTGTAGCGCCTATCACGTTGATGAGATGTATAAAGTAGCCGTATGTACAAAGCAGGATCAATTTTGTAAGGAAATTACAATTGTAGAAATAGAAGAGTTGACCAGCATGCTCTTACAAGCATAAATGGAAAACCAAGAGGAAAGGGTTATCACATGCTTATGGGATAACCCTTTTTTGTCGAATAAAGTCTCAAACTCTCTATTTTTGTTTACAAAGTTTCGAAAATTACGATAATATTTATAGATATTGAGCATAAGGTAAAACTATCAACCCTATTTGTAGGATATGAAGGAGGTTTTCCCATGATTTATGCAAATCCGAATCAATCAGGAGCCAAGGTAGAGTTTAAAAGTAGATATGATAATTATATAGGTGGTAAATGGGTAGCACCTATTCAGGGAGAATATTTTGAAAATGTTACTCCCATTACAGGTAAAGTCTTTTGTGAAATAGCCAGATCGAGTGCTGAAGATATTGAGCTTGCACTTGATGCAGCTCATGCGGCGAAGGAAGCGTGGGGCCGTACTTCTCCAGCAGAACGCGCAACCATTTTAAATAAGATAGCTGATCGAATAGAGGCTAACCTAGAGATGCTTGCGGTAGCTGAGACATGGGAAAATGGAAAACCTGTGAGAGAAACGCTAGCAGCAGATATTCCACTTGCAGTTGATCATTTCCGTTATTTTGCAGGTTGTTTACGCTCGCAGGAAAGCTCAATCAGTCAAATTGACCATGACACTGTTGCCTATCATTTTCATGAGCCACTTGGTGTAGTTGGGCAAATTATACCTTGGAACTTCCCGTTGTTAATGGCTACATGGAAGCTAGCGCCGGCACTCGCAGCCGGTAATTGCGTGGTGCTCAAGCCAGCCGAGCAAACACCGGCCTCAATTCTAGTGCTCATGGAATTAATCGGTGATTTATTACCTCCAGGGGTAGTTAATGTGGTCAATGGTTTTGGGTTAGAAGCAGGCAAACCGCTCGCCTCTAGTAATCGTATCGCTAAGATTGCGTTTACAGGTGAAACGACTACAGGAAGACTGATCATGCAATATGCTTCACAAAATATCATTCCTGTGACATTGGAGTTAGGTGGTAAATCGCCAAATATATTCTTTGCAGACGTATGCGCGAAGGATGATGCGTTTTTAAACAAGGCGATTGAAGGATTTGTCTTGTTTGCGCTCAATCAAGGAGAGGTTTGCACATGCCCATCCCGTGCGCTTATTCAGGAATCGATCTATGATCAATTTATGGAGAAAGCACTTGCACGGGTGGCTTCCATCAAACAAGGAAATCCATTGGACACAGAAACGATGATTGGTGCTCAGGCCTCCTCTGAGCAAATAGAAAAAATTCTGTCCTATTTAGAAATAGGAAAAGCTGAAGGGGCAGAGTGCCTAATCGGTGGAGAACGAAATCTGCTGGGAGGAGAATTGAAAGGAGGATATTATGTTAAGCCGACTGTGTTTAAAGGACACAATCGAATGAGAATCTTCCAAGAAGAGATTTTTGGCCCGGTAGTGAGCGTGACGACATTCTCCGATCCTGAGGAAGCATTGTCGATTGCAAATGACACTTTATACGGACTCGGGGCAGGTGTATGGACACGGGATATCAACCAAGCATACCGCTTTGGACGTTCTATTGAAGCGGGACGTGTGTGGACGAATTGCTATCATGCTTATCCAGCACATGCGGCCTTTGGTGGGTATAAAGTATCTGGAATTGGACGTGAAAACCATAAAATGATGCTGGCACATTATCAGCAAACTAAAAACATCCTAGTAAGCTACAGTGACCAAGCACTCGGGTTCTTTTAAACAAGCATTGTAACATAATAGCCAAACAACATGAGATGAGGGGATATCATGGGAATGCAGAAAAAGGTGTTGGCAACAGATGCTGCGCTTGCTTTAATCGAAAAGCTTACAGCCAAATATGGTCCCCTCTTGTTTCATCAATCTGGGGGCTGCTGCGATGGTAGTTCTCCGATGTGCTATCCTGCGGGGGAACTATTAATCGGCGATCATGATGTCCTGCTTGGAGAGATTGGAAATACGCCTTTTTATATGAGTGAAGCCCAGTATGAATATTGGAAGCACACCCAACTGATTATTGATGTGGTTCCTGGACGCGGAGGAATGTTTTCGTTGGAGGGACCAGAGGGTGTTAGATTTTTAACGCGCTCTAGATTGTTTACAGAAGAATAGAATTTGTTATGCAAAGAGAGTTGCTAATGATCAGTAAGTAGGATATAGATAGTAAAAGGCTTGATCGTATGAACGATCGAGTCTTTTTTTGTTGGAATGAGATCTCAAATGATTCTTTTTGTACAAAAAAATCCTTCAGTTTGTCCATTGTCATGAAGGAATCTAGTGGACTATAATCATAAAAGTGAAAATGAGAATCACTTTCATTAAATTGTAAGATCAGGAGGGATTTCTTCACATGATCACGTGGAAGAAGCCATTTGGTCATGCATTTGTACATATCAGAACCAATTACATATTACATTGATGAAAAGGTGGCACGAATGAGTCAAAAGGCCAATGTAAGTAAAGCAGTTACAGACCTCCATCGCATCAATGTGAGCTCTCGTCCTTGGGCAGTTACATTGATCATAATCGGTGGTTTGAGCTTGCTAGTGTTAGCAATTATTTTATCCGTTTCCTTTGGAGCAGCCGACATTCATTTTTTCGTTGTCTGGGAATCTATTTTTTCCTTTAATCCAGAAATTACCCAGCATCAGATCATCCAGGAGCTTCGCTTACCACGGGTACTTGGAGGAGCTATGGTTGGGGCTTGTTTTGCTGTTGCAGGAGCAATTATGCAAGGTATGACCCGTAATCCATTAGCAGATTCTGGCTTGTTAGGGATTAATGCTGGAGCTGGTTTTGCTCTGGCACTTTGTTTTGCCTTCTTTCCAGGTCTGCCATTTATGTATTTGATCATGTGGTCGTTTCTTGGTGCAGGCTTAGGAGCTGGAATGGTATACGGGATTGGCTCGCTGGCTAAAGGGGGATTAACACCAGTTCGTCTTGTGTTAGCGGGTGCAGCATTAAGTGCTTTATTATCAGCACTTAGCGAAGGGATTGCTCTATATTTTCGCATCGGTCAGGACTTAGCATTTTGGTATGCTGGGGGCGTGGCAGGGACGAAGTGGATACAGCTTCAGATTATGTTTCCTTGGATTGCTGTTTCTATTATAGGTGCGATTGCTTTATCGCGTTCCATTACCATGCTTAGTCTAGGGGAGGATGTTGCAAGAGGACTTGGTCAGAAAACCCTCTTGGTAAAGCTGATGGGGACTCTACTTGTGTTGATTCTAGCAGGTGCTGCGGTGTCGATCGTCGGCGCGGTAGGTTTTGTAGGGCTTATTATCCCTCATGTAACCCGTTATATAGTGGGTGTCGATTATCGCTACATCATTCCATGCTCAGCTATACTTGGAAGTTTGCTAGTGGTTTTCGCTGATTTAGCTGCTAGAATGATTAACCCTCCCTTTGAGACACCGCTTGGTGCCTTGATCGCCCTGATAGGTGTTCCGTTCTTTCTCTATCTGGCACGTAAAGAAAGGAGGGAGCTGTAAGCTATGCAAAGTGTAACAGCTACGAAAACAGAACGGCTTAAATCAAAACGTGGGTTCACGGTGATCGCTATCTTATGCATTTTGATTGCCATTGCCTTTATTTTCAGTATGAATACGGGATTTATCCGATTGTCTCCACTGGAGCTATTACAGACGCTGTTTGGAGCAGGTACAGATAAGCAGAACCTAATCCTGTTTGAATTTCGCCTTCCACGTATCGTGATTTCACTCTTGATTGGTGCAGGCTTAGCCGTGTCAGGCTGTGTGATGCAGGGAATCTCTCGTAATGCATTGGCTGATCCTGGTATTCTCGGTATAAATGCGGGTGCAGGTTTGATGGTAATGCTATTTATTTCTTTTTACCCAACAACAGCAGCTGCGCCGATCTTTTTATTACCTGTTCTAGCTTTGATTGGTGCAGGCTTGACTGCGGCGCTTATCTACTCACTTGCCTACAAGCGATATGAGGGACTTTCAACCACGAGACTGTTACTTAGTGGAATTGCGGTTGCTGCAGGGATAAGTGCTGCCATGATCGTTTTGACACTAAAAATCAGCCCGGAGAAATATCAGTTTGTAGCAACCTGGTTAGCTGGGAGTATATGGGGAACTGACTGGAAGTTTGTGTTGTCTTTACTCCCGTGGATTTTACTATTACTACCATACGTGTACTATAAGGCACGAGTCATGAACGTACTAACCCTTGGTGAGCAAGCTGCTGTCGGACTTGGCGTGTCTGTATCAAGGGAACAGCTAGCGTTGATAGCTGCGGCAGTCGGACTTGCTGGTTCTTGTGTCGCAGTAAGTGGGGGAATTGGCTTTGTAGGGCTAATCGGTCCGCATCTGGCACGGAGATTGGTTGGTCCGCGACATCAGATATTGATTCCCGCGGCAGCTCTAGCTGGAGCATTGCTTGTCATCACGGCAGATACGATTGGAAGATGGATGCTACAGCCATCAGAAATACCGACTGGAATTGTGGTTGCTGTTATTGGAGCTCCTTATTTTCTCTATCTGTTAGCGCGATCGAAAGCATAGCATGACGATCTAAATACTTTGGTGATGAAGACAAAGAAGGGGGCTTTATTGAAAAATATGATAAAACGTTTCTTTGCCTATTATGTTCCTTATAAGAAATTGTTTATGCTGGACTTTGGCTGCGCGGTTTTTGCAGGTCTATTAGAGCTTTGTTTCCCACTTGCAGTTAATTATTTTGTTGACGATCTGTTGCCAGGCGGGAAATGGGATATTATTTTATGGGCATCGCTTGGTTTGCTAGGCATTTATGCCTTGAATACTTTTTTACTCTATATTGTCAACTATTGGGGACATATGCTGGGTATCAACATTGAGACCGATATGCGTAAGAAACTATTCGATCATATACAGAAGCTGTCATTTCGTTTTTTTGATAACAACAAAACAGGCCATCTGATGTCGAGATTAACCAACGACATGAATCAAATTGGCGAGATGGCCCATCATGGCCCAGAAGATTTGTTCATAGCGCTGATGACCTTGACAGGTTCCTTTACTTTAATGCTATTTATCCATTGGAAACTCGCTGTGTTTACCTTTGTGGTCATTCCGATCATTATTTGGTTTGTTGTTTACTTTAACAAAAAAATGACCGAAGCCATTCACCAATTGTTTACTGATATTGGAGATTTTAATGCGCGAGTAGAGGACAATGTTGGTGGCATTCGTGTTGTGAAAGCTTTTTCAAATGAGGAGCATGAGAAAAAGAAGTTTGCCGTAAATAATAGTAGATTTCGTTTAACGAAGCTAATCTCTTATAAGCTTATTGCTAAAAATGGATCGGTTAGTTATATGATGATGCGATTTGTAACGGTTTTTGTGATGGTATGCGGTACCTGGTACGTCATTAATCATGAACTTACATACGGTGAATTTATCGGCTTTTTGCTCTTAACCAATGTCTTTTTCCGACCAATTGAGAAAATTAACTCGATTATTGAGAGCTACCCGCAAGGATTTGCCGGATTCAAACGTTACGTTGAATTGCTAGATACGGAACCCGACATCATGGATGCACCGCATGCAGTTGTAATGAGAGCATTTAGAGAGGCAATCCGTTTTGAAAATGTTTCGTTTGGGTATGAGAATCAAACGAAGGTACTAAATAACGTTCAGTTAACCATTAACAAGGGAGAAACAGTGGCCTTTGTGGGGCCATCTGGGGCGGGGAAAACAACCTTGTGCAGCTTACTCCCGCGATTTTATGAAGTACAAGCTGGAAGAATTATGATTGACAACGTGGACATTCGCGACCTTAAGCAAGAATCCTTACGCAGACAAATTGGGATTGTACAGCAGGACGTATTCCTATTTTCGGGGACCATTCGTGAAAATATCCTATACGGAAAGCTGCATGCCACAGAGGAAGAGATATGGGAGGCAGTTATAAGAGCAAGGCTCGATGAATTTATTCTGGCTCAACCAGATGGATTGGATACGGTCATTGGGGAGAGGGGTGTTAAGCTTTCAGGAGGACAGAAGCAAAGGCTCTCCATAGCCCGGATTTTTATAAAAAATCCACCAATTCTAATTCTTGACGAAGCCACCTCTGCATTGGATACGGAGACGGAGGTTGCTATTCAGCAGGCGTTGACCGAGCTGTCAGTAGGAAGAACTACGCTAGTGATTGCTCATCGTTTAGCAACGATTAAAAATGCTGATCGAATCGTGGTAGTAGCGGATCAGGGAATTATCGAGCAGGGAAGTCATCAACAGCTGCTATCTGTTGGAGGCATATACAGTAGACTGCATGAAGCACAGTTTGGTACGTAATGATTCTATGATTTGCTTCTACATCTGTTTGCTACCCGATTTATGTGTAGGACGAAAATGACTAGAAGGTTGGAGATAGGGATATGACTGAACAGTTAGAGCTATATGATGTAACGATTATTGGAGGTGGCCCGGCTGGGATGTATACCGCTTTTTACAGTGGTATGCGTGATCTAAAAACAAAATTGATCGAGGCAAAGCCAGAGCTTGGGGGACGGATGCTCATTTATCCAGAGAAAATGATCTGGGATGTTGGTGGTGTGACCCCGATTCTGTGTGAAAAATTAATCGGACAATTGGAACAGCAGGCTAGAACATTCGACCCAACAATCGTACTAGGCCAACAAATTACAGGGCTTTCTCGACAAGAAGACGGAACGTTTATTCTTAGGGCTGCAACTGGCGAGAAGCACCATACGCGAACCATTATTCTAGCAATTGGGTACGGTATATTGACCATGCAAAAGCTAGAGATTGAGGGAGCCGACCGTTACGAGGTCACAAACCTACATTATACCGTTCAAGAATTAGAGGTGTTCCGAGGCAAGCGAGTGCTTATTTCGGGTGGCGGTAACTCTGCCGTAGACTGGGCGAACGAATTGGAACCAATTGCTGAAAAAGTAACGATTGTCCACAGACGTGATCAATTTGGAGGACATGAAAAAAACGTTTCAATTATGAGAGAATCTTCTGTCGATATCCGGACACCTTATGCACTAACACAGCTTCATAGCAATGGACAGAGCATAGAGCAGGTAACGATTACCCATATGGAAACAGAAGAGACCGAGCGTATCAAGGTGGATGCTGTGATCGTCAATCATGGACTAAAATGTGATTATGGACCACTAGTTGAATGGGGACTAGAAATGAAAGATGAGCTGGCGGTTGTGAATGGAAAGCTGGAAACCAATATACCTGGTATTTTTGCGGCTGGTGATTTCGTCAATTATGATAGTAAAGTTCGGCTAATTGCCGGGGCATTTACGGACGGAGCACTTGCTTTGAACAGTGCGAAGCTGTATATAGACCCAGAGGCACCAAAAGTGGCATACGTCTCTTCGCACAATATTCGCTTTAAAGAAAAGAACAAGCAACTGGGACTGGATGATGATGATTATCGCAACGTATGATAATTGAATTTTCAGCTATGCTTGGAGGATAGTTATACAGGAAAACATTTGAATCATCTTTTAAAAAGAAAGCAGATAGACACCAATAGGGAGTGTCTGTCTGCTTTTTGATGTATCGACAAAAAAGTACTGGTAAGCAATAAGGTCCAATTCGTATTTTTGATGATACGGCTAAAAGACTAGAGCTAACTAGACCATGAGCTGGGGGAGAGTTTCAAGCAACCACTCTCTTGTCATGGCATCTGCATAATTCCATCTCTCTGCTTCTGCCAGATATACGTATCCATTGCGAACTGCCGGGAGGCTTTTCCATAAAGAGGTGTCCATTAATGTATCGGTAGCTTGTTTAGACTCCAAATTAGTGGATAAAAGCATGAAAATCCGATCACCAGCATATTGTGGCAAGTCTTTCTCCGAGATTTCCTTAAAACCTGAACCTGAATCCAGAATTTCTTGTATTTTGGGTACTGGTTGAAAGCCTAGCGGATGATAAAGTGCTGATGAAAGACCCGTAGTCCCCATGACATACAAATGCTTGCCATGTTCATAGAGAAAGACGGAGGCGGTTTCTCCGGGGGTTATTTTTGAACGTAGCTGCTGCCACATGCTAGTAGCTTTTGTATCATACCAGTCTAACCATTTTTGTGCCTCTTTTTTCTTATCTAAAATGTTGCCGAGGGTTTGAATACGTTCAGCAAGCGGCGCAAACGAATTAAAGGTAACCGTAGGGGCAATCCGTGAAATTTTTTTATATTCATTTTCGTCAGCATTAGCGAAAATAATCAAATCCGGCTTGAGAGCCATCGTTTTTTCAGGATTAATAGGCAAGCCGATATCTTGTACTTCAATTCCCCGATCTTTATAGATGGGGTGATCCACTAAAACATAACCTCCACCGACAGCCTTCACGCCTAAAGCTAGCAAATCCCCATATGTTTCGCCATGATAAATGATGCGTTTTGGATGCGGGGGAATTTTAACCTCATGACCTGTCCAGTCCTTAATAGCCTTCCCACGCCGCATCATCAGAGCATACTGCTTCGGAGCAATCCCCGTCATTTGACGAAAGCGGCGGTTGAAATAATACTCATCTGAAAAACCGACTTGGGAAGCAATATCACGCAGGGGGCTGTTGGAATGGATTAATAATTCCTTCGAATGGTTAATGCGTAGCTCGGTTAAAAAGTCTAGCGGTTTCTTCCCCATTAATTCCTGAAAGATCGTTGTGTATTTCCAGGGAGCTACATTAGCTAGCTGGGCAAGCTGTTTAACTGTAATGTTGTACATATAGTTTTGTTTCATATAATGAATCGTGTTTTCTACCGAGAGAGTGGAATGAAACGACTGATTATAATGAAGAGTATGTTCAAACAGAAAGCCTAGCAAGTCCTGAAAATAAAGATGCTGTTTAAACCATTCAAGCTCGGAAGAATGGCCGTTTCCCGCATATAACGCTTCGGCGAGACGATGTAAACGTGAGAATGGGTATACCGCTATTTCCTGTTTGTCAGGCAGAATGTTGCCAGAATAAGAGGTATGCTGGGATTCACCTATTTGAATTACGGTAAACGTAATCTGATAGAATTGAATTTCACTATCGTATCCATTTTCAATCTGAACCTTACTCCCTGGGGGAAGGGAATAGCATTTTTCAGGCAATAATTGAAGGACGTCCGTGCCGATATGTATAGTGCCCTTTCCCTTACTAAAAATGAAAAGGGTATGATAATCAGAGGTTTCCATTTCGGACTTCCATCCTACTGGCTTACTAATCATCTCAATAGCTGAGAGATGAAAAAGCAAGGAACGGAGTGGAACACAAGTAGATGTAAGCTGAGTCATTCAGTTCTCCTCCTCAACGATGAGAATTATTATCAGTTGTGTTTCATTGTATAAAAAGAAAAGAAGCTTTTCAATAATATTTGAAAAGCTTCTTCATGTATTTTATTCACATATTTTTTAAGGGAGAACCACCTTATTTTTTTAGTAGCTTAGGTAATTTTTCTACCAGCCATTCTCTTGTTAAAGCATCACTACCAGATTTCACGATGTCAAGGGAATAGACATGCCCCTGTTTTACGGCAGGTAGCTCCTTCCACATTGCTGATTGTAGTAAATCATCTGTAGATCTTTTTGCTTCATCAGCGATAGGAGTGAGGATAAAAATCCGATCACCGGCATATTTCGGCAGAAGCTCCATAGAAATTTCTTTAAATCCAGTATTATTGTTCAAAATTTCTTGAATTGGTGCGGTTGGTTTAAAGCCATTTGGCTGGTATAGCACCTGTGAAAGCCCTGTACTTGCCATAACAAATAACCGATTGCCGGGATAATAGGTGAACACAGAAGCAGTCTCGTCATTTCCTAACCCATTTTTGTGCAGCTCATCCCACATTTTATCAGCTTTGGCATGGTAATCAGCCAGCCATTCTTTTGCTTGCTGCTCTTTCCCAACGATACTGCCTAATAAAGTGATACGCTCGTCTAACGGTGCAAAGGTATCGAACATAACTGTAGGCGCGATTTTAGAAAGCTGTGCGTATTCCTTCTCGTCTGTACTCGCGAGAATAATTAAGTCTGGTTCAAGACCCAACGCTTTTTCAAGATTGATCGGAAATCCGACATCTACAGTATGTTGTTTGACTTTATCTTCATAAACTGTGTCTGAAAAGAATTTGGAGGATGTACCAACAGCATTCATCTGTAGGGCCAATAAATCACTCAATGTTTCTCCATGATAAATAACGCGTTGTGGTTCAACAGGAATATCCACAGAATGCCCCTTATAATCTGTAAATTTTCGAGTAGAAACAGTTGTGCCTCTCGTATCCTGCTTCGTAATATCAGAAGAGGTAGGTGGTGTATTTGTTTGATTGATTTGCTTCGAATGTAGCTCTGTACTGCTTTTTTGCGCTTCCGAAGGGCCGCCACACCCCGCTGCAACAGCTCCAATCATTGCAATCATACAAAAATTTACGATATTTTTTCGGACTTGAATCATGATATACGTTCCTCCAGCATACTTACATGTTATTTCGAAAGTAATGATTATCATTATCATCTACTAAAAGAATAATAAAGGATGATTTATAGTAACTCAATGGACAAACCTAAGATGCCTATTTTATTTTGTGCAAAAGTGAGAAGGGGAGGAGTGTATTTACAGCATCTTCAAACAGTTTTGAGGATCAAAATATGTAGAAAAAATATTATTGCGATGATAAAATCTTATTATCTTTTTTAACGCTAACAATGATGGAAAACGGAGAAATACAGCATGCAGAATACAGCAGTTCTACAGATGTATGTTCCACTTGTCTCCTTTATCGCCTCCATTCTTGGCAAGCATTCAGAGGTAGTTTTACATGACTTGTCTCAGCAGGAAACCTCTATTATCGCGATTGAGAATGGGCATATTAGTGGAAGAAAAGTAGGAGACGCACCGACGAATCTGGTGCTACAGGTACTACAGGATAAGACCTATTTAAAAAAGGAATTTATTGCAAACTATAAGGCATACGGTAAAAATGGGAAGGTTTTTCGCTCATGGAGCTATTTTATTAAGAATCAAGCAAATGAGCTAATCGGTGTGCTGTGTGTCAATTCGGATGTGGAACATTTTGAAAAAGCAAAAGAGTGGATCGATAGCTTTTTACACATCGGGGAGCATCCGCAAGAGGTAGGGCATACAGGACGCAGAGATGTAGAACACCTGCCGGAGCACCTGCATGGTCAGGCGGAGGATGTACTTGCTAGCATGATCCACCATACGATGATGGATCTGCCAACACCACCGGAGCGGATGACGGTGCAGGAGAAAATGGAGATTGTGAAAAAATTGTACCATCAGGGTGCTTTTCAGTTAAAAGGCGGGGTACATGCGATTTCCAAGCAATTAAAATCCTCAGAACCAACTATTTACCGGTACTTGCAAAAAATCAAGGAAGAAGAGAAGGATTTATTTTAACGAAAAGGAAGACGGCTATGAGAGATATGAGCAAAAAGATTGTACAGCTATTAGAAAAAGAATTGGTTATTGCTCTTGGGTGTACGGAGCCTGTAGCTATTGCTTGGGCAGCCTCTGTCGCCAAAAGTTATCTGGAAGCCGCCATTACCTCTATTGATGTAACAATTAGTGCGAATGTGATGAAAAATGCTATGGCAGTGGGAATACCTGGCATGCAACAAACCGGGATCGATTTTGTGGCTGCATTGGGGGCTTTGGCAGGCGATCATGAACGAAAGCTAGAAGTGTTGAAGAATGTAGGACCCGAATTTGAACAACAGGCACTTGAATTCGTTGAAGCTGGCAATGTCACGATTCAGTTAGCAGACACGCCCAAAAAGTTGTATATTGAAGTAACTGTCCGCTCGTCCTCTGATTATGCCAAAGTAATCATAGAAGATATGCATACAGAAATCAGACGGATTGAAGTGAATGGGGCTGCTTTATTTGAAAAGGAATGCGACTACTATCATGAGCAGGGCGGGCAAGAAAAAGATATATGTGAAACCCTGACGCTAGATAGTATCCATCAATTTGTTATGGAAGTGTCTCTTGATGAGTTGACTCTGGTCAAGCAAAGCATTGAGCTAAATCGAGCAATCTGCATGGAGGGACTAAAAAACAACTACGGATTACAGGTAGGTAAAATCCTCAAGGATAATGTTGCCAAAGGATTATTGTCCGATGACTTAATTACGCATGCCATGTCAGTAACAGCCGCAGGTTCAGATGCAAGGATGGCTGGGATTATGTTACCTGTAATGTCCAATTCAGGCAGTGGGAATCAGGGAATTTCCGTAACTATGCCAGTGGTTGCGGTTGCAGATAAATTGGGATCGTCCGATGAACAGATGATTCGAGCCGTTACCTTTAGCCATTTATTAGCTATTTGGATTAAATCAAAATTTGGCAGATTATCTGCGTTATGCGGAGTAACGGTTGCGGGAGCTAGCGCGGCTGCGGCGATTACGTATCTACTCGGTGGTAATCTTAATCAAATTTCTTTTGCCATTCAAAATACGATTGGCAATGTAACAGGTATGCTTTGTGATGGGGCAAAAGCAGGCTGTGCGATGAAAGTGTCTACTTGTACAGGTGCAGCCGTACAATCTGCCTTGTTAGCGTCACAGGGGATCGGGGTGCCTGGAACAAATGGAATTATTGATGATGGCTTAGAAAAAACGATCGACAACTTCTGCCGACTAGGCAATGAAGGCTCAGGTAAAATGGATGAGCTGATGCTAGAGATGATGGTTAAGAAGCAAAAGAAATAAATAGGCCCTATCATGTAATCTAAGGTGGTTAATGTGACAAGATATGGATTACATGATAGGTTTTTTTGTATAGAGATTTCGTTTTGAATGAAATTTAGAGGATGGCCGAGTTGATTCTTACGATTTGATATAGTTCTTCAAGCTTTTGGATTTGATAAGTTGGCACAAATTCAGTATGATTTGGCTTCATGTCGGGATTGAACCAGCATGTGTCAAGCCCGGCTAGCTGTCCGCCTTTTATATCCGCGTTTAAAGAATCCCCGATAAGTAAGCCTTTTTCAACAGAGAAATTAGGAATTTGGGCAAAAACATAATCAAAATATTCTTTCATAGGCTTCTGAAACCCAGTGTCCTCCGAAACATAAATACCCTTAAATAGTGGATATAATCCGCTATCACGTAAGCGTCTATACTGAGTCTTGGAAACACCATTTGTAACAATATATAAGTCATAATGCTTGTGAAGCTTTGTTATCAATTCAAAGGCCCCATTAATAAGCTGGTGTCCCTCTTCTAAGTAGCTGCGATAGCTCTTCTCCAATAAGAGTCCATCCACCTCTTGATCATATTCCTTGAATAGAATGGAAAAGCGTGTGTTTATGACCTCGTCTCGACCTATTTTCCCTTCCTCAAAGGCTCTCCATAGACCCTGATTTATGTGCTGATAATGTGCTTCGATCTCAGGCGTTAAAAGAAGGTTTTGATCCTTAAAAAGTAATTGTAGGGCTGAGCGTTCTGCTGCACCAAAGTCTAAGAGTGTATCATCTACATCAAATAATAGGGTTTGATAATTTTTCAAAAAATTTCCCCTCGTTTTCTTATTGATTATTTTTTAGTATAGCACTTTTTATTTCAGTATTTAAAAAATCATCTTACCAGATAGAGGGCTGAACAAAGAAATACATGGATGCACTCAACCTTAGGTGGCAATGCTAGCTGTTAGAATCCCTTTGAGCCTAGATAAAGAACCTATAACACACAAAAGGAGAACCGCGGATGAAAATTATCATTATTGGTGGAGTTGCAGCCGGTATGAGTGCAGCAGCGAAAGCAAAGCGAATCCATTCAGATGCAGAGATTGTAGTCTATGAAATGACCGAAGAGGTATCGTTTGGCGCATGTGGTTTACCCTATTTTGTAGGAAATTTTTTTGAGAACCCCAATCAAATGATTGCCCGTACAAAGGAGAAATTTGCCGATTCGGGAATTATAGTGCATACGAAGCATCAGGTGATGGCACTACATCCACAGTCGAAAACCATCCGAGTGAAGTCTTTAAAAACGGGCCAGGAGTTTGATGATCAATATGACAAGATTATGATTGCTACAGGAGCGTCTGCGGTGATACCACCGTTTGATAACAAAGACCTTGTGAACATTTTCACGCTAAAAAGCATGCAGGATGGTGTAGCTTTAAAAGAAAAGGTCATGAAGCCTGAATACAAGCAAGTAGTGATCATCGGCGGGGGTTATATTGGAATGGAGGTCGTGGAAGCTATGCTGCATATAGGGAAAGAGGTGAGGTTGTTTCAAGCAGATAGCCGAGTTCTTCCTGAAACATTTGATGAAGAAATCACCGATATCATGACTGATGAAATTCTTCGTAAAGGTGTACTTTTACATACAAAGGAACGTGTGCAGGGGTTTGTCGGAGAAATAGAGGTAGAGGGTGTTATAACGGATCAAGGTCAATATCCGGCTGATCTTGTCGTGATAGCCACTGGTGTGCGTCCGAACACGGAGTTTCTTACAGATACAGGAATTAGGATGCTGGAAAATGGCGCGCTTGTCATTAATGGGCATGGAGAGACTTCTCTTCCAGACGTTTATGCCGCTGGGGATTGTGCAACGGTCTATCATTTGGTCAAAAAACAAGAAGTCTACATTCCGTTAGCTACCACAGCTAATAAGCTAGGGCGGATTGTAGGCGAAAATCTAGTGGGTCTCAACAGTCATTTTCCCGGAACATTAGGCTCTGCCTGCATAAAGGTACTAGATTTGGAAGCGGGGCGTACAGGACTTTCAGAAAAGGAGGCAAAGGAGCTAGGGCTCTCCTATAACACAATCCTGATTCGTGACAAAAATCAGACCAATTATTACCCTGGTCAGGTAGACATTCATGTTAAACTGATTTATGATGCAGAGACAAAGGTCATTCTTGGTGGACAAATCGTTGGAAAACAAGGAGCTGTCCTGCGAGTTGATGTGCTTGCAGCCGCTATTTACAACAAGATGACAACAGAAGAGATAGGAATGCTTGATCTATGTTACTCTCCACCGTTTTCACGAACATGGGATGTACTTAATATAGCGGGGAACGTAGCAGAATAAGCAAAGAGAAGAAAATCTAGGGGAGGATCAATTATGAACAGACAAGTTATTCATACCGAAAAAGCACCTCAAGCGATTGGACCGTACTCACAAGCAATTAAAGTAAATGGCATGGTGTATACTTCAGGTCAATTAGGGTTTAAGCCAGGTACGGCAGACCTATTTGAAACAGTGGAAGAGCAGACCCATCAAGCGATGAAAAATTTGCAGGCTATCTTAGAAGAAGCGGGGACAAGCTTAGAGAAGGTGGTAAAAACGACTGTATTTGTTCAGGATTTGAACGACTTTGCTAAAGTGAATGAGGCTTATCATACATATTTCCAACAAGACGCTCCTGCACGTAGCTGCGTACAAGTTGCTGCCTTGCCTAAAGGCGCCCTAGTTGAGATTGAAGCGATTGCAGTCGTTGAGTAAGGATAGTGTGGTAGATTAATGAGGAAAAGCACCTTTGCAGATCTTGAAGCAAGGGTGCTTTTTTAGCATTACATCTTGCTTACAGGTTTAACATTCGATATGATAGGTTTACAGAGAAGGAACGTTTGTTCGTGATGGTAATAAGGAGGAAAAGCAGATGAATAGATGCGGTTGGGTAAATCAAGACCCCTTGTATATTGATTATCATGACAAAGAATGGGGCGTCCCAGTCTATGATGATCGGTTACTCTTTGAATATTTAAATTTGGAAGGGGCTCAGGCAGGACTTAGCTGGTACACCATTTTAAAAAAGAGAGAGAATTATCGTCTAGCCTTTGACCAATTCGAGCCATCAAAAATTATTGCCTACGATGACAAGAAAATAGCAGAACTAATGAATAATGAAGGGATTGTAAGAAATAAGCTTAAAATACAAGCTGTTATTACCAATGCCAAGGCTTATTTTGATGTTGTAAATGAATTTGGATCGTTTAGCACATACATATGGTCATTTGTAGACGGAAATCCTATCCAAAACCCTCCTTCTAGTCTGCAAGACGTTCCGGTAACCACAGAAATTAGTGACAGGCTAAGTAAGGATTTGAAGAAGCGTGGGTTTAAGTTTGTAGGCTCTACAATCTGTTATGCCTTTATGCAGGCTGTTGGAATGGTAAATGATCACGTTGTAGACTGTCATTGCTATCGTAAGCAAGTGGCCAGAGAAAAATGAAAGCCATGCTTCCTGTTAGAATGGATAATCACATATCCATTTAGTAACAGATACAACTATTTAGTGAAAATTCGATCAAATCGTTTTCTGATAAGTGATTCTCTTTTACAATGAAAGAAGAGCGGGGGACTTGCATATGGTGAATAGAGAAGAGGTCGTGGGAGCAGGTGTAATGGGGTACGGCATTGTGCTACTACATACATGATAGTGCGGAAAAACTAGCAACTCATTTGATCTGGATGAAAATATGCTCCAAAAGGCAATTCATCTGCTAGAGACAGCATGAATCTGGATAAAGACTTTCAAGATCAAGAGTAAGAACATCAGCGAAATGGGGGAGGCAGGATGGCTACTTCAATCCAAAAAGGGATGTTTATGTATGCATGGACGGTTTATGAAATCGGCACAGAGCGCATCTTATCTGATATGCAAAGAATAGGATGCGATACGGTGGTATTAAATAGCAGCTACCATCAGGGACGGTTTTTTCAATCCCAAACAGAGCAGTTTCTACAAGTGCCACATGCAGGGGTATTTTTTAGGCCCGATCCGACACGCTATGGTCGAATACAGCCAGTCGTACATCGCTCGTTAGCGAAGGAGGAGTTGTTTCCACGAATGAGAGAAGCCTGTCGGAAGCAAAATATGCACTTTCATACCTGGTGGGTAGGGGTGCATAATTCTGCAATAGGTACCCAATTTCCTGAATTATGTGTACAAAATGTATGGAGGGATAGATTTACATACAGCTTATGTCCAGCTCAGCCAGACGTAAAGGAATATATAGAGGCTCTATTTGAGGATACGTTAATTCAGGTTCAACCAGATCGGATTACGGTAGAAGCAGCTTCTTTTATGATGATGAAGCATGGCGGCCATCATGAGATAAATTTGTTGCATGTAGGTGAAGCGGTTCAATGGTTACTTTCGCTTTGCTTCTGTCCTGCATGTAAACGAATTGCGACGGAGAGAGGCATTGATGGAGATGCTGTACAAGAATTGTCCAAACGCTTGCTACAACCGATGTTATCCAAAGATTACGGACCGCTCCCAGAAGAAGGTAGCCAAATTGCTTATTTGATGCTCTCTTATCCTGAATTGTATGCCTATCAACAATCACGAGAACAAATCACTACAGACCTGATTGCTAGCTTGCATGAAATCGCAGGACGTTATCAGGTAAAAATAGATTACATTCCATCCTCGACACCGTTCTCTGTAAACCAGTCATTTTTAGAAGGAGTGTCGTTACGTAATATTGCCCCTTATGTCGATCGTTTTGTTCCTTTAATGTATGGTGACCAGACTGACTCCCTGCGATACGGAGTTCAAAATCTACAACTACATGATCCCAAACAGGAGATTGGTGTTGCGCTTTCTCTGCACCATCAGCGAACGAAAACAAAGGGAGCTTTGATAGAGAAAGTAAAAGCTGCGGTAGAAGAGGGAGCAAATTGTTTATATTATTATAATTATAGCCTAGCAAATGAAAGGCGCTTGGCTTGGGTGCAGGCAGCCAACGAATCTGTTTAGTTAACTTAGATAAGATTAGCTGGATCTATGCCATTTCAGAGGCTTCAGGCTCCTTATAATGAAATGGAGAAGCTTGTGGAAGATTGAACCACAGAAGGCGAGATGTAAAAACCAATGGCAATATGGCTACGAAGGTGATTACAAAACAAAGTAGGACATCTGAAATTCGAATATTCGGTCGTTTTAAGCCTAAAAACAGGTGTGCGGATAGAAAGTTATTTCCTGTTAATATGCATAAAATCTCCTTTTTGGAAAAAAATATATGATATTCTAGCAATTTATTTAGGAGGAGTATCCATGGCGAAACCAGACGATCGTTCCGACAATGTTGCAAAGCTAAAACAAATGATTGAAAACACAAAGCAAAATATTAGTGAGACAAAGGATTACTTGAAAGCACATGGAGACGAAATCTCCAATAAAGAGCGTTCGGATATACAAAATAAAAACGCTCGTCGTGAAAACAGTATCGATTCTTTCAGTTCCGAGATTGAAGACGAGCTGCAATAAGAAGACATATACCTTGTGTAATCGAGTGACCGTTAGTGCCAAGCGTACAGCGGTCTTTTTATATAAAATTCCGTTTAGTTGTATATCATTTCCCTTTCCTTTTTATTTTTAGTATAATAAACTTATTTTCAATCGTTCTTATTGTGAATATCAGTTAAGATGGAAATAGGAAGCTTGTTGGTGCAGAGAGGAGATTTAACATGAAAAAACCTGAAGATACACGTGTCGTTGTCGGGATGTCCGGTGGGGTTGACTCTTCCGTGACCGCTTTGCTTCTCAAAGAACAAGGCTACGACGTAATCGGCATCTTCATGAAGAACTGGGACGATACGGATGAATTTGGTCATTGCACAGCAGAAGAGGATTATCATGATGTCCGCCGTGTATGCGACCAAATCGGTATACCTTACTATACAGTTAATTTTGAGAAGGAATATATGGAGAAGGTATTCTCTTATTTTTTAGATGAATATAAAAGTGGACGAACACCTAATCCAGATGTAATGTGTAACCGAGAAATTAAGTTCGGTGAATTCTTGAACAAGGTCATGGACTTGGGCGCTGACTATGTAGCAACCGGTCACTATGCACGTGTGGAACAACGTGATGGTGAATATAAATTGCTAAGAGGCGTTGACGAAAATAAAGATCAGACCTACTTTTTGAATCAATTGGGTCAGAAGCAATTAGCTAAAACCTTGTTTCCGATTGGTCATTTACCAAAAAAACAAGTGCGTGAAATTGCTGATCGAGCAGGACTTGCTACAGCTAAGAAAAAAGATAGCACAGGCATCTGCTTTATTGGAGAACGTAATTTCCGTGAGTTCCTCCAAAATTATCTGCCTGCAAGACCAGGTAAGATTGAAACTACAGATGGCGAGGTTATCGGTAACCACGATGGCTTAATGTATTACACATTAGGACAACGTCAAGGCCTTGGCATTGGGGGAGGAGCAGGAGAAGGACTACCTTGGTTTGTTGTTGACAAGGATTTAGAGAGAAATGTTCTCATTGTCGGACAAGGCTCAAACCATCCTTGGCTTTACTCATCGCACCTGATCGCTGAACAAGTGAAGTGGGTAAGTGATGAACCAAAAGAAGAAGTATTTACCTGCATGGCTAAATTCCGCTATCGTCAACCGGATCAGCAGGTTACGGTTCGGCGGATAGAAAAAGATACCTACAAGGTCGAATTTGCAGAACCACAAAAAGCAGTAACTCCTGGGCAGGCAGTTGTCTTTTATCAAGGAGAAGAATGTTTGGGCGGCGGTACCATTGATAAGGTATATATAGATGCGAAGGAAGCGGCAAAAGCAAACGCACAAGCTTAGTCGCAAGGAGGAACCGGATGGACAGTACAAAGAAATCGAAACTTCTGATCATCGGATTTTTGGTTGTAAGCGTACTAGCAGTTATTGCGGCATTCCTCGGATTTAGACAAGCAAAAGACGCGAATATGGATACAATCCAGCAGGCGATAGCCCAACGAGACGGGCAGCTTACTTCTGTCACTGTCATACCGCTGGAAAAAAGCCCATTTGACAAAAGTAATAAGGGTAACACGATTTATCAGGTAGAATATCAAAAAGCCAATAAAAGCTATGTTGCCTATTATCGAGCCTTTAATGATCTGTCTATTATTCGTGAACCAGAAGAGTGGATTTATCCAGAGGAGAAGGAATAGGGGCAACTTCTATTTGAAGGTAGCTAAACATAAGAGGATAATCAGAAAAAGCAGGCAAGGAGCACAAACTCCTTCCTGCTTTTTTCTATATAACTATGAAGTCTTGAGCTGTTGTTCTGGGCTATATCAAACTGCTTTCTTAAAAGCAAAAGGGTAGATCAAAATAGCACTAAAGAAAAGTCCTATCCCAAGTAAAAGGGTTTCTAAATCCGCAATACCTGTTTTAATCACCCACATCGAATAGAGCGTTGCTAAAATTCCAATGCAACCATCCAATAACCTAGTTCGTGTTTCACCCGTACGATAGGTTTCCCCCGTATACACCAGCTTCAGTTGAAAGAGGGCAGATACGATATACGGGATCAGATAAGCAAGAGTTGCTACCGTGATGACAAAGGTAAATGCTCCTGCGATCGTATTGGAAATGGTGGAAAAAACAAAGAGCTGTGTGCACAAATTAGTAATCACTAAGGCTTGAGCCGGGCTTCCATGCTGATTCGTTTTTTCAAAGATTTTAGGAAACATCCCTGCTTGTGCCGCTTGATAGGATACCTCCGAACCTACTAAAATCCAGCCAATCGTTGTCCCAACTAGGGAAAAAATCGCTAGAAGTGCTAAGACAATGCCCCCAGCAGGTCCCATAATAGCAACGAGTGCATCTGCTAGCGGTTTATCTGAATGACGCAGTGCTTCGACAGGGAGCACACCCATTGTCAGTAATGTAATTAAAACATAGATACAGACAACAATTACTAATCCAAGAATCGTAGCTATTTTTACATCTCGCTGGGAGCGAGCTCGTGATGATAAAATGGAGGCAGACTCGATTCCTACAAATGCCCATAGCGTTGAAATAGCCGCTAGATTAACTTGTTCAAGCAATCCATGCTCTACTGTAGAACCAGCTTCAGGCATTGGATAATAAAACGACCCCATCATGGACCATTGAAAAATAGAAAGAGCCGCAACCATGAAAAAGACAAATCCGACCACTTTTGTGGCTGTTGCCATGAAGTTAAGTCTACCGGCTACCAGAGTGTTGCGACATAAAATGAAATGCGTTCCCCATAGGTAAATCGTACAGACTAAAAAGGTGATAAGTTTCCCTGTCTCAACCGGAAAAGAGCCAATTTGAAATAAAACACTAGTTTGTTTCATGATAGGGAAAAAGGTGGAAAGATATCCGGCAAATGTTGTGATAATCGCTACATTTCCTGACCAATTCGCCACCCAGTAACCCCAAGCAATTGTAAAACCGAATACTTTCCCCCGTCTTGGATTTCGAAATAAGGCAGAGGCATAACTCTGTGGACCTGCAGTCAGATCAGGTCGGCGAATTGCTAAATTACCAAAGACGAGCCCAATTAATAAGACTCCAAACCCGGTAAGCAACCATGCTAAGGTGACTGCCAAGGGGCTAGCTATTCTTGCTAAGGCACCTGGTAGCATAAAGATTCCTGAGCCTACCATGTTACCTACCACAATGGCGGTTAGCATCCAAGCTCCCCATTTTTTTGTTGTCATTGATGTTCCCTCCATGTTGCAAAAAAGACGAACAAATCATAGCAGATGATTAATATTTATGCAATCAAACAGGATATTTACATATTTGTCTCGGAAAAAGGAATTTTCAGAAAATAAATAGAATTCCTTATTAAATAACAGTTACATCTAAGGGAGGGATTTATCATGTCAACAGATAAGCTAAGAGAACATGGAATGGTTGAGATTCCGCCACTGTATAACTTTGCATCTGAAGTAGAGCGATATGCTCTTCTTCATCCAGAGAAAGCTGCACTTGTGATTGTCTCAGAAGATGAAAAGGAAGAAATTCTTACCTACGAGCAATTACGCATTTATATGAATAAGCTTGT
The DNA here is from genome assembly GCF_001645205.1 of Brevibacillus sp. SKDU10. NCBI lineage: Bacteria > Bacillati > Bacillota > Bacilli > Caryophanales > Paenibacillaceae > Brevibacillus > Brevibacillus sp. SKDU10. The sequence goes on from NZ_LSSO01000068.1 coordinate 31,296, forward strand.
GAACGCTTTCCTAAGCTGTGGAATTGCTCGCTATGATAAAGTGCTTGTGTTAGTGCCGCGTGGAATAGAAGCATATGGGATTTATTTAGCGCTGATAAAAATGGGTGCTGTCGTGATACCCGGCTCTGAAATGCTAAGGGGGAAGGATATTGCGTATCGTGCTAACCATGCAGAGGCAAAAGCCATTATTGCTACAAAGGAACTGCTTTCTGAAATTGATGATATTCGAGATGAATGTGAATCACTAACTTGTTTTATTTCAGTTGGGGAGCATAGGAAGGGATGGCAGGAGTTAACTGATATCCTAGTCGGTGTATCAGACGAAGCTGAGAGCGTAGCGACAGGATCGAATGAGCTTGCCTTCCTATCTTACACATCAGGTACGACTGGTGGGCCTAAAGGTGTTATGCATGTTCACGGTTGGCCGTTTGCTCATTTAGCTGTTGCAGCCACATATTGGCTTGACGTTCAAGAAAATGATCTGGTATGGGCCACAGCAAGCCCTGGATGGGCAAAATGGATATGGAGTCCTTTTGTATCTACTTTAGGCAAGGGTGCAACTGCGTTTGTCTATAAAGGGAAATTTAGACCTGATACCTATTTATCCCTGTTACAAAAATATCCCATTTCCGTTATGTGTGCCACTCCAACGGAATACAGACTGATAGCGAAAATGCCCGATTTGGCGAATTATAAAATGAACGCTTTGCGCTCGGCTTGTTCAGCCGGAGAGCCTTTAAATCGTGAAGTGATTGATATGTTTCGCAGGACTTTCAACCTGACTGTACGAGACGGATACGGGCAAACGGAAAATACTTTGCTGGTAGGTACATTTATTGGTATGGAACCACGTCCAGGCTCGATGGGACGACCTTCTCCAGCGGTGCGAATCGCGATTATTGATGAGGAAGGCAATGAATTGGAAACAGGAAAAGTAGGTGATATTGCAGTCGATCGCAAAATGATTGCTTTATGTAAAGGGTATTTGAATGATTCCATACGGACACAGCGAGCGTTTCGGGGTCACTGGTATGTAACGGGGGATCAAGGTCGTCAGGACGAGGATGGCTATATTTGGTTTGAGGGGCGTTCTGATGACATCATTATTTCGTCTGGCTATACGATTGGACCGTTTGAGGTAGAGGATGCGTTAGTAAAGCATGAAGCAGTTGCAGAATGCGCAGCCGTAGCTAGTCCAGATCCTGATCGCGGACAGGTTGTAAAAGCCTTTATTGTATTAAAACAAGGGGTGGAAGCGTCTGATGAATTGATTACACAATTGCAGGAGCATGTAAAAAGCTTGACAGCCCCATATAAATATCCACGCAAAATTCAGTTTGTCAGCGAGTTGCCCAAAACTACTTCCGGTAAAATCAGAAGGCTAGAGCTACGTCAAAATGAAAGGTCGTCAGAGAGAACAAATTAATACAGTAAATATGTAAAAAGACGCCATTAATGTGGCGTCTTTTTACTTCGCTGTAAATCAGCATATTGAGATGGTGATCTAACTCACCTAAGAAATGGCTAGATTCATAGCTACCTAGGATTAGCGATGGATATAAGTCTGCCGTGATATACTAGCTCCTATACGAGGTAGACCATTTCCAGTTCGGGTGTCTCAGTGCTTAGCAGCGAGAATTGCAATTATCGAAGCAGCAGCAACTGATAATCACCAAAAGAATAAACAACACTAGGATACAAGAGAAATCGCCACAACCATTACCACCAAAGATACTTGACATTTTATATCACCCTCCTTTGTCTCTGCCCTATATCAATATGTCAAAAATGGGTGGATGGTTATTGAGGAGAAAAAATTTTTTCGCCCAAAAAGATGGAAGCTTGGGCGAAAACAGGTTAAGGTAAGGATAGGAAAATGAGAAGGAGGCAATGAATATGGGGGAATGCAAGCTAGATCACAGTCAGGACGATGTCCTACAAAAATGGGCGGATCAACAGGCTTATTTACCTAAAGCATTGGCAGAGCAGATACATGTATTTTTACTAAAGGAGCTGCCTCAATCGACTTTGAACGAACTGTTTCATGCGCTTAAAAAATACGACTTGGCAGAAGAAAGCGAACGTGAAACTCGTAACAAGAAGCTATTGGACTTGATTTCTTTGCCGTAAACGAGAAAAACCACTCTTACTCTATAATATGTAGGACATGTGGTAGTACATGAGGCTATTACATGTAAAAACTTGTCTATCATGTTGTGAATTATAAAAAGTACACCGCTTATTTATGATCTTACCCCTGTCAAGAAGACAACTTTAAACAAGCCTCATCTAGGCAACCTGAGTTCGGTATTCTATCGGACTCAGGTTTTTTTATCGAGATTGAAACCGTTGCTGATTATAGAAATTAATGTAGTCGTGAAGAGCTTCTTCCACTTCTTTATCTGTTTGAAACGAATGAAGATACAAAGGGCAGCTTATCTATTCCCCATGGCTGGCCTTACTTGGGATCGTATGTTTAGGAGCCGCTTATAGTATGGCGTTGATGCTAAACGAAGCCCACTTCGACCTTTTCGTGCCACTTATCCTGCTTAAGTCATAATCGGTACATATCTTTTTTTACACAGGTAAGTGTAATGCTGCTGAATTTTATTCAGAAGCGTTTTGACATTTACTACAATCGTACGAATATGATTATACTCGCTCAGATCGGCCACAAGATGCAAGATAATGAGCGGATGTTGTTTATTGTATCAATTTTGAGTGCGGTTATTTTAACGGTTACAAGTGCGATTTACATGTTAACGCTAGCCGTTCAATATCACGATATAAAGACGCAATACGATAATGCAAGGGAAGTAATCTCATTGACGATGTTTATTGGCATTTTCGTCAATTTGCTGTTTTTCCTTGCATCTAGCAGCATCATTTATTTTAAACTGTTTACAGAACTACAGGAGGATCAGACACAATTTAAGGCTTTATCCCGTATCGGCTTAACCCCAGGGTGAAATTCGGAAAATTGTCTTCACACAGGTTGCCATTATTTTTTTCATGCCATACATCGTTGGGATTCTCCACGCGTTGGTTGCGATGAAGGCATTGGATAACCTTCTTACGTTATCTAGCTATCTTTATTGTGTTGGTTATTTTTTATCCATGAATAGCAAAGAAAATTTCAGTGCACTTCTAACTGTTTGAATATTATTCCCCAATGACATTTATCAGATTAGCCAATTGTTTTATAGCCATATAAATTGTATCTCCTATCTCGTACCATTTTCGCTCAGGAAAAATATGAGATACCCCCTCCGTAGTATAGGAGGGGGCCTTTTGCAAAGTGTTATGGCTCGATTAGGATATACTTAGAGATGCAGTAATAGGAATTTATTTTACATAGGAGGGAAGAGAGGTAACGTGGAAGAGATCATAGATGCCCAAAAAGTAATTCAGGTAGATTTATTACAGACAAAATACTCGATATTCTATCTGTATACGCCGCTGTGTGGAACCTGTCAAATTGCTAGTCAGATGGTGACGATGCTAGAACAGCTCTTTCCTGCAGTAGTGTTTTACCGAGTTAATATTAATATTCATAAAAAGCTGGCACAAGACTGGAAAATTACCAGTGTCCCATGTCTCATTATTTACCAGCGTGATAGAGAAGTAGCACGAAAGTATGCCTTTGAATCCGTACCAGATCTATATTCTTGGCTACAATCACTTTCTATATTTCAATAGGAATCGGGTACATGCCCGATAAAATAATTTTCTAACTCTTCAAAATATAATTGATTGATGGTAACATAGTTACGTATATCGTTACTTGTAGAAGGTAAAGGGGGATTCTGTGTGAAAGGTAAATTAAGTAAGGCAAGGTTCGTTTTGGCCGTATTTTCAGCCCTAATGCTTTTGATTGCAACTGCTTGTAGTCAGACTAGCACAGCTCCAGCTAACAACCAAAACGGAGCAAATTCTGGAGTTCAATCTGCTGCAAATGAGTCTAAAGCCACTAAAGTCGGAATTGTGCAAATAATCGAACATCCAGCTTTAGATGCCGCGAGGGATGGATTTATAGCCAAAATGAAGGCAAATGGTTTTGAAGAAAATAAAACTGTGGTATATGATCTTCAATCTGCACAGGGAAATATGGATACGGCGATTCAAATTGCCAAAAAATTCACTGGCGACAAGGTTGATCTCATTCTTGCTATTGGCACCCCTGCTGTACAAGCAGTAGCACAAACGACCACAGATATCCCTATCCTGTTTACCGCAGTGACCGATCCAGTAAGTGCCGGATTAGTTAAATCAATGGATAAACCTGGTGGCAATGTATCTGGCACTACAGACATGAATCCCGTAGAAGAGCAATTATCATTGATTAAAAAAGTAAAAGCCGATGCAAAAAATGTAGGTGTAATCTATAACTCTGGGGAAGTCAATTCAAAGGTGCAGGTAGATCAAGCGAAAGAGGTAGCTGAAAAGTTTGGGCTAACGATCATAGAAGCTGCTATCACAAATCCAACAGAAGTAAAGCAAGCGGCAGAGTCTATGGTAGGTAAGGTGGATTCCTTTTATGTGCCAACAGATAATATGGTAGTAGCCTCTATCTCAGCAGTTGTGAGTGTTGCGGAAGCACAAAAAATTCCTGTGGTCGCTGGAGAAGAAAATTCCGTAAAGAGTGGGGCAATTACTACCTTTGGTATTGATTATAGCCTGCTCGGTGCGCAAACAGGAGATATGGCTACTAAAATTCTTAAGGGAGAAAGTAAGGTGGGCGATATGCCAGTGGAATCCCAAAAGGAAATGAAGCTGGTCATTAATAAAAAGGCAGCCGAAAAAATGGGCATATCATTGCCGCAGGATCTCATAGACAAAGCTGTACAAACCTTTGATCAATAAGCAATTGACAGAGGAGTTAAAGAGGGGGAAGCAATGAACATTGCCATTGTTGGAGCATTTGAACAAGGACTACTCTTCGCAGTCATGGTATTGGGCGTTTTTTTAACCTTTCGAATTCTGAATTTTCCTGATTTGACGGTGGATGGTAGTTTTGCCATGGGAGGAGCCATTGCGGCTATTCTTATTGTAGACGGAATGAATCCATTTGTAGCAACCGCACTTGCCATGGCAGGCGGCGCGATTGCTGGAGTATTTACTGGGGTTCTGACGACAAAGGGAAAAATAAATGGCCTTCTGGCAGGTATTTTAACCATGATTGCATTATATTCAATCAATCTACGGATCATGGGGAAAAAATCAAATGTACCACTTTTGCGAGAGGAAACACTCTATACGAAAGCCCAGGCAGTCTCAATATTTGACTTTCAAATCTATGGTGTCTCATTAGCGAGTTCTATTGTATTTCTCATCATGGTGTTGATTGTAAAGTTAATTATGGACTGGTTTTTGCATACAGATCTGGGACTAGATATTCGAGCCACAGGCGATAATGATCGGATGATCCGTAGCTTCGGGGCTAATACAGATACGACTACGATTATAGGTCTGGCGTTATCAAATGCGCTGGTAGCTGCTTCTGGAGCTTTAGTAGCGCAATATCAGGGCTTTGCTGATGTAGGGATGGGAATTGGAATGATCGTCATCGGACTTGCTTCCGTCATTATCGGGGAGGTGTTGTTTGGGACAAAAAGTATAATGCGACTTACGCTCGCAGTCATTCTTGGTTCCATTGTGTATCGACTGGTGATTGCGTTTGCTCTGCGGCAGGGTTTCCTTGCGTCCGATATGAAGTTGATCACGGCAATTATTGTAATCATTGCTCTAATCTTACCGAACATCATGAAGGGTGTTTGGAAAATAGGGAGAACGGTGAAAGGAGGGTAATGATCGTGTTAGAGATAACCAATGTCACCAAGGTGTTTAATCCAAATACCGTAAATGAAAAGATTGCCCTTAACAACATACATGTAAAACTCGAACACGGGGACTTTGTGACAGTGATTGGTAGCAATGGTGCAGGAAAATCTACTTTGATGAATACGATATCTGGTGGAATCATCCCTGATACAGGAAGTATCTTTATTGATCAGCAGAATGTAACGAAACAGGGTGAACATAAGCGAGCCGCTTTGATTGGACGAGTATTTCAAGACCCAATGGCAGGTACAGCTCCACAGATGACAATTGAGGAAAACTTGGCTATCGCTTATTCTCGTGGGCGTCACCGTACGCTTTCATTGGGTGTAACCAATAAAAAAAGAGCGTTTTTTCAAGAGAAGCTGAAAATATTAGACCAAGGATTAGAAAATCGTTTGAAAACCAAGGTTGGGTTTCTATCTGGTGGACAACGTCAGGCGTTGAGCTTGCTGATGGCTACGTTTATCAATCCTAAATTATTACTGCTGGACGAACACACGGCTGCTTTGGACCCAAAACGGGCTCAGTTAATTGTTGATTTGACCAAAAAAATAGTGGAAGAAAACAAATTGACTACGCTCATGGTCACTCATAACATGGAACAGGCCCTGCATATGGGAAATCGATTATTCATGCTGCATGAGGGGCGGATTATTTTGGATCTTCCCCAAGAGACGAAAGCACAAATGACAACAAAAGACTTGCTACAGGCGTTTGAGGAGGCAAGAGGCGGAGAAGCTTTTTCAGAAGATCGATACATTTTAGCATAAGCCGCCTCTTGTATTTTTAAATATTCAGAACATTCAACCAAGTAAATGGCGAAAGAGGGACAAGACATGAAAGTAAATCAAAAATCACTTGCAATCGTATCTTCAATTTTATTGGCTGGAGCAGCTTTGTCAGGGTGTGCAGGAGGCAATAATGCGACATCAGGCACTTCACAGCAGAAGGGGAGTGAGGGAGGGAGTGGCGCAGCAGGTGGAGACAAGATTGTGATTGCGTTAGTTGGTCCGCTCTCAGGTTCTGCTTCAGATTATGGTGACTCCGCCAAAGCAGGTGCCGAATATGCACTAAAATTAAAGCAGAAGGAATTACAAGACTTAGGTCTTAACGTTGAATTAAAACCTTTAGACGACCAAGCAGAACCTAAACAAGGTGTTGTTAACGCACAGATGGCGATTAACGACAACGATGTAGTAGCGGTTGTAGGTCACGTGACTACGGGTTCATCCTTGTCTGCTGTAACAGCTTATGAAAAAGCTGGTTTGGTCATGGTATCGCCTTCTACAACAGGGCCCGAATTTACTGAGGGAGGTAAAAAAGTAGCACATCGTATTTGTGCACGCGACGACGAACAAGGAAGAAAAGCGGCTATTTATGCAAAAAATACCTTGCATGTAAAAAATGCGATGGTCATTCATGATAAACAAGCGTACGGCCAAGGCTTAGCCAATGAAGTAAAGAAGCAATTTGAGAAGGATGGTGTTACCGTTCTAGGTTTTGAAGGCTTGACTGTTGGTGAGAAGGACTATAGTGCAGTGGTGAACCAAGTGTTAGCGAAGAAGCCGGAAATGGTCTATTTTGGCGGTTATTATGCAGAAGCCGGAATTTTAATTAAGCAGTTGCGGGAAAAAGGGTTTACCGGTGTGTTTATGGGCGCTGATGGTCTTGATTCTGCTGAGATGTTTACGATTGCGGGACCTGCAGCAGAGGGTGTCGTGTTTACCTCCACTGTTGGTGACGTAAGAGCAACAGAAGAAGGGAAGAAATGGATACAGGAATTTGAAGGCTCGACAGGCAAAAAGCTGGGGATATTTACCTCGTTTGGCTACGATGCCATGGCTGTAGCTATCAATGGGATTGAGGAGGCGGCTAAAGCGAATGGCAACAAAAAGCCAACTCGTGCTCAAGTATTCGAAGCCATTCACAAAACACAAGATTTTAAAGGACAGTTTGTACATGTTTCTTTCGATGATAAAGGTGACAATAAGAATGCTCAGGTGTTTATTTATAACTATGCAGGCGGTTCAAAGAAATTTGAAGGTGAAGCAAAATAATCTATTGACATGGATAAGGACCCAGGTGTAATATCTGTTGTAAGAAAAAACGTTACAAAATTTAAAATACTCTCTTATCAAGAGTTGGCTGAGGGACTGGCCCGATGACGCCCGGCAACCTAATGTCTGTTTGACAAGACATCAAGGTGCTACCTCCTGCAGGGAAACCTGAGAGATAAGAGGCGTAGTGGGTTTCCATATACACAAGCCTCTTTTCTTAGGAAAAGGGGCTTTTTTATATCATCGAGTAGAACCCAGCTTTGAATGAACCAATGTAATTGTACATTTTTTCACAAAAAGAGATAAATGAAAAAGGGGAGAGACATGATGAAAGGTCTAATTAACAAAGGTTTTGTCTATTTATTCGCAATATTCTTTCTAATAGGGGGTGTGCTAAGCGGTTGTGGTGCAACCTCTACAACTTCTACATCAAAAGCCGATAATGTGTCAGCATCAAGTAGTGAAGCTGCTGGGGGTCAACCTACGACAGATAAGAAAAAGCGAATTGCGCTGGTGGTGCAATTTAATATTGGATCGTTTTCATCTCAATATATTGCAGGTGTGAAGGAAGAGGTAGAGAAGCTGGGGGGAGAACTGACAGTTTTAAGCGGGGATAATGACCTTGCTAAAATGGCTTCACATCTGGACGCGGCTGTTACCCAACAATTTGATGGCATTTTGCTGGATCATGGACGTGCAGATAGCTTAGCACCAGGTGTTCAAAAGGCCTTGGCTCAAAAGACTCCAATTGTAGCTTTTGATACAGGATTAGATATTCCGGGAGTAACAGTAGTAGAGCAAGATGATATTAAATTGGCTGAACAAACACTAAACAAAATGGCACAAGACACAGGTGGCAAAGGAAATATTGTGAAGATATGGGTAGCTGGTTTTACTCCAATGGAACGTCGTCAAATCGCTTATAAGGCATTTATGGACAAAAATCCAGGCTTTAACGAAATGGCTGCATTCGGATCAGCTTCTGCCAACACGGCTTTGGATACGCAGGCACAAATGGAAGCGATTCTGAAGCAGTATCCAAACAAAGGAGATATCACAGCAGTTTGGACTGCTTGGGATGAATTTGCCAAAGGTGCGACACGCGCGATACAGCAGGCTGGACGCAATGAAATTAAGGTATACGGCATAGATATGAGCGATGAGGATTTGCAAATGCTGCAAGATCAGAATTCACCATGGGTTGCAACGGCAGCCGTAGACCCTTCTGATATTGGACGGGTACAGGCACGATACTTATTTAAGAAGCTGAAGGGAGAGCAGGTACCAGATAAGGTAAGCTTGAACCCTGTGCTAATCACACGTGAACAATTGCCTAAGGAGCCTGTGAAAATGGCAGATTTGAACAAGTACGTGAAGGAATGGGGCACGAGCACACAGGGCCAATAGGAAAGGTAGCGGAGAATGGGGTTTGGCATAGAGGTTGCCAGACCCCTTGTAAAATCCGCCCATAGAAGGGGAGAGACACGTTGACAGCATTAGAGATGAAGGGGATCAAAAAAGCATTTCGCTCTGTCCCAGCTTTACGCGGTGTGGATTTTACTGTAAGGCCTGGTGAAGTTCATGCTTTGCTTGGGGCAAATGGAGCGGGTAAGAGTACGTTGATGAAAATCATGACAGGTGCTTATGCATTAGACGCTGGCCAAATTGTCATAGATGGAAAAGAAGTTAGTCTGACCGAGCCGCAGGACGCCAAGGCACATGGTATCCAATGTGTATATCAGGAAGTGGATACAGCACTCATTGGATATGGAAGCGTAGCGGAGAATATTCTGCTGGAGGGCTTTGTAGAGAGGGGACGCTCTCCTTTTATTAACTGGCGAAGCTTGGAGGAAACAGCAGCCCAAGCACTCAAGCGGCTAGGACTTGATATCCCTATGCAAAAAAAGGTTGAGGAACTAACGTTATCCGAAAAGCAGTTGGTGCTTTTAGCTAAGGCGATTGCTCAAAAGGCTAAAATTATTATTTTAGATGAACCAACTGCTCCTTTAAGTCAAGCAGAAACGGTGCAGTTATTCCAGATCATCAAACAATTGCGGGAACAGGGGATTGGAATCGTATTTATCTCTCACAGAATGCCAGAGGTCTTTGAGATCAGTGATCGAATTACGGTTTTACGAGACGGGGAGCTAGTCTTGTGCAAGCATGCAAAAGAGACCAATCCGCATGAGGTTATTACCAGTATGCTAGGAAAGGCATTGTCTCAGGAATATCCCAAAGAGCAGGTCAAAATAGGAGAGCGGTTGCTTGCGTGTAAAAATGTAGTGGCTGGATCACAAGTACGCAACCTTTCCTTTACGGTTCATGAAGGTGAAATTGTAGGGATTGCAGGTCTTGTGGGGGCAGGAAAGTCGGAATTAGCTCGGGTTCTATTTGGAGCTGACCCACTGATCTCAGGAGAAGTGCACAAAAGAGGGAAAAAGCTGAAATGTACATCGCCAAAAGTAGCTGTTGATGAGGGGATTGCCCTGATTCCCGAAGAGCGTAGGCGAGAAGGCATCATGGCAGAAGAATCCGTAGCTGTTAATTTAACAATGACTACCCTTCATAACTATAGTCGATTCGGTTTCTTGCGCTCGCTGTTAGTAAATGAAGCGGTAAAAGGGCTGATTCAAGCATTACAGATCAAGGTAGCTAGCCCGCAGTTGCCTATTAGCTCATTAAGTGGAGGAAATCAACAAAAAGTAGTGATTGGGAAATGGCTGGCTACGGAAGCCGATATCTTTATTCTGGATGAGCCGACGAAGGGTGTTGACGTGGGAGCGAAAGCAGAAATCTATAGAATTATCGGCAATTTGGCTAAAAATGGAAAAGGGATTGTGTATCTTTCTTGTGAGTTCGAGGAGCTTGTAGGGATTGCAGATCGCATTTTGGTCATGTACGACGGGTCCTTCGTTAAAGAACTAAGCCGATCACAAGCAACAGTGGAAACCATCATGTATTACGCGAGCGGAGGACAGTAGTATGGCACAAGGAACAGCTAAAGATAAGCTTTTACATCTTCTATTTCGATATGGAACATTAGGTTTTATTGCGTTTATCATCGTTTTGTTTAGCATAGTAAATGAGTATTTTTTCACATTTAACAATATTACTGGTATTTTACAGTCCATTTCTATCGTTACGCTTGTTGCTATTGGAGTTACGTTTACTCTTATTGTCAATGGCTTTGACATGTCAGTAGGCTCTATCGTCTCACTAGCTTCTGTCGTGTCAGCCTCTATCATGGTCTGGTTTGAACAAAGCGTGTGGTTAGCCGTTTTGGTACCGATTGTTATAGGAGGTTTGATTGGATTATGTAATGCTTTTCTGGTAGTAAAAGTGAGAATTCCTGATTTGCTGGCTACCTTAGCGGCTCTCTACATTGTGAAAGGAATTCATCTGGTATATACAAAAGGGTATTCCATTACTTCCAACATGGTCATGCCCGATCAGACAACAGCTCCAGGAGTTATATCTCCAACCTTTTTGAAAATTGGCCAGGGGACGATAGCTAACATTCCCATCTCAGTGATTATCATGATAGTAGCTGTTGTCTTGGTGTATATCTTTCTGCATTATACGCGTTACGGCCGCTTACTCTATGCAGTTGGTGGCAATCAGGAAGCGGCTCGTCTATCAGGAATTCCAGTTGATCGCTATCGGGTTTTAGCTTATTTGTTATCAGGACTCTTTTGTGGCTTGGCAGGAGTTCTAATGACGGCACGTATCGGGACTGGGCAGGTAGATGGAGGTGCCCCTTTGTTAATGGATGCGGTTGCGGCAGCATTTGTTGGCTATTCTGTGTTAGGAGCTGGCAAACCAAATGTCGGAGGGACCTTTGTAGGTGCTGTACTGATCGGTGTACTTCTGAACGCTTTGACCATGCTGAATTTGCCTTACTATGCACATGATATTGTAAAAGGCACTGTGCTTATTTTTGCATTATCCGCTACGTACTATCAGATGAGACATCGTTCCAGCTAAGGTTTGAATGGGCGAACCCAGATAATTTTGGTATACTACGTTTATTATTTTAACGTGAAGTTTACTGAAGTATTCCATAATTCCAATAACTGGAGGTTCCTCATGAATATTACTGACATAGAAATCAGACGTCAATTTGTGCCGCTGATTAAACCTTTTAAAACAGCCTTGAGAACGGTAATTACTTCAGAATCGATTATTGTAAAGGTGTCGACCGATACTGGATGCCATGGATTTGGTGAAGCGCCAGCAACTGTGGTGATCACTGGTGATAGTCTTGAAAGCATTGAGGGGGCTATCCTGCATGTCATCCGTCCACGATTAGTCGGAAAATCTTTGTCTAACTATGAAGATATTTTTCAAACGCTCCATAGCTGTATGGTAGGCAATTATAGTGCAAAAGCAGCAGTTGATATGGCTATTTATGATTTAGTAGCACAAAAAGCCAAAATGCCGTTGTATCAGTTTTTAGGAGGATTCCGAAACAGTATGGAGACGGATTATACGGTTAGTGTGAACTCTCCTCAAGAGATGGGAGAGGACGCCGTTTCCTATTTGCAGGCTGGATTTCATACGTTAAAAATTAAGGTAGGCAAAGATGATATTGAACATGATATCCTTCGTATTCAGGAAATTCGCAACCGTGTAGGCAATCAGGTCAAAATTAGACTGGATGCTAATCAGGGCTGGGGGGTCAAGGAAGCGATTCGCTCGATACGCAAGATGGAAGAGATGGGATTGGCTATAGAATTGGTGGAACAGCCAGTTAAAGCACATGATATTGAAGGTCTAAAGCTGGTAACAGATCATGTGGATACACCGATTATGGCTGATGAAAGTGTATTTGGTCCCAAGGAGGCTTATGCTGTATTAACCACACGCGCTGCTGATCTTATCAATATTAAATTAATGAAAGCAGGCGGAATCTATAAAGCACAACAAATGAATCAATTGGCAGAGTTATGTGGCGTAGAATGTATGGTGGGGAGCATGATTGAGACTCGTTTGGGTATCACGGCAGCCGCTCATTTTGCCGCAAGTAAGAAAAATATTACTCGCTTTGACTTCGATGCTCCATTAATGCTACAGCATGATACGGTGAAAGGTGGCGTCGTGTATGAGGGACGTTGCATGAAGCTAACGGATGCTCCCGGACTAGGTATAACTGATGTGCTGGAGGTAGAACACACATGAGTACATATGAACAGCAGTATGTTGTTAGTGTAAATGTAGCAACCCTTTGGACGTCTCCTGAATCTCCACGTGAGTTAGATCTGCCTGCCCTACAAAATCCAACACACCTCTCTGAGTGGTTGAATGATCTTGGCTATCTCGAACGGCTGGAGCTTTGTGAGGCAAACAAGACACAGACACAGGTTTTGTTTGGAACTATTGTTCACGTAGAGGAAGAGGCTGGGGATTGGGTAAAAGTCCTTGTCAGAGACCAGCCTACTCTAAAAAATAAGAAGGGTTATCCAGGCTGGATGCCTCGTGCTCAATTGGCTCTGGTGAATTGGCCTGTTCCCACACCAGAACAGATAATTGCGGTCGTACAAGTCAATAAGGCGTGCTTGTATGTTGAAAAGGAAGGGCCCGTCACCGGGGAAGCTCAGCTCTTGCCTAAAGCAATCGAGCTTGAATTGAGCTACCTGACTGCATTGCCTGTCGTTGAACAAGAAGAGATGTGGGTTCGGGTACAGACCCCCATCGGGGAGCGGTGGCTACAAAAGGCAGATGTGTCTATCCGTACACGTGGTGAAAAGAGCGATGTTTCAGGAGAGCTGATTGTGCAAGCGGGTAAGCAGTTTCTTGGGTTGCCCTATCTGTGGGCTGGGACTTCTTCGTTTGGCTATGATTGTTCAGGGTTTGCCTATTCCATGCATAAAGCATTTGGCAAAATAATTCCTCGTGATGCTTCCAATCAGGCTAAATTTGGGCAAGAGATACCGTTGGATAAGGTACAACCAGGAGACTTATTGTTTTTTGCCTATGAACAAGGGAAGGGTGCTGTTCATCACGTGGCCATCTCGCTGGGAGGTACACGGATGCTTCACGCTCCTAAGACAGGACGCTGTGTAGAAGAGCTAGAAATTACCGGACATCCTGAATACGAGCCGGAACTATGTATTGCTCGGCGCTATTGGCATTTAACAAGCCCTGTTTTTTATTCATGACGATAAATAAAAAGAATAGACAGTCCGTTATGCCGCCAGATAGTGGTATTTACGTGGCTGTCTTTTTTTGTGTGTGGACTATAATCTAGAAGCTTTCCAAATAGATCGGGAGATTTGATTGCTTATTAAAAAGAGCAGAGCAAAAAACTGCTCTTCAGAAAGCAGTAGTTTAGGGTAATGGCTCGTGGGATGAAAAAATGATCCAATTGTACATTCCTGACGAGTATCCATAATAGCTTCAAAAAGAAATCCTACTCTCCAAAAAGAATATAGGGAAGCGTAGGTGGTGTGTGCTTTACGAGCTTCTTTTTGGACCCAATAAAAAGAAACCGCCTCCAATGGCGACAATAATGATACAAATTAGGAGTGTGAACATGTAGGAACCTCCCTCTATAAGTAAAAATCTCGAAAGAAAACAAGTGAAATTTTTGTGTCTTCCTTAAGAATAACACGATTTTAACACATTTTTGTAACAATGTGTTCATTAGTTTGCCTTAAAAAGTAAAAATCTCTTCTTTAAGAAAATCTAAATTTGTAAAATGGATGCTTAGAAGAGCATTTGCCGACTAAAAAGAAGCTCATTCTTCTCATAAAGAAACAAAAACTTGGAACAAGAAGAGAAGACTCTCCATGTTTCCAAGTTTTTTACATACACAAAGGTATTCATATCGCTTATAAGTGGATGAAATGTTGCAAAAGTCAGTTTATTCTTTTGCTGGAATAGCTTCTTAACAAAGCAGACGACTACTGGCTTGTAAACGACAAATCTGTTATTCCATGACAAGTGCCCGTTCTCGTAAGCTTTGTTTTAGCACTTTTCCTAAGCTATTCTTCGGTAGAGCATCTGTGAATCTAATTTGAGGGATCTTATAAAGAGCGAGTCTTTGTTTACAATATTCGATAACGTTTTCCTCCGAAAGGCTACTTCCGACTTCCTTCACGATATAGGCGCGTGGGATTTCACCCAACATTTCATCAGGAGCAGCAACTACTGCTGCTTCTAGAACCTGTGGTATTTGCATAATGACATCTTCTACCTGATCGGGATAAACATTTCTTCCACCAGATACAATAACATCCTTATATCTACCCATAATATACAAAAAACCATCCTCATCAAATTTACCGCTATCACCAGTATGTAGCCAGCCTTCTCTCAGCACCTGATTAGTGGCTTCAGGATTATTCCAATAGCCTTTAAATACATGAGGGCTTTTCACCACAATTTCTCCAACTTCTCCGACAGGCAACTCCTCGCCTGTTTGGGGATGGATAATTTTACATACAACTTTTGGCAGGGGCTTTCCGGCAGATTCGGTTTTTTCCAGGCCCATATCAGGAGTATAGAAGCTAACTCCGATCGCTTCTGTGCATCCATAAGTGACAGACATCGAAATTCCTAATTCGTGATATTGCTTAATTAAGGTAGAAGGGACCTTTGTGCCTCCTGTGCTGACAGTTTTTAGTGATGTCGTTTTTCTCTTGCTTTTTTTAAATTCATGTAGCATATAGGTAAAAATATAAGGGAAAGCAATCATCGTCGTAATGTTTTCTTGATCAATCATCTCCCAAATTTTTACGGGATCGTAATCATGCAAAAAGACCAGCGTATTCCCAGAAGCGATACTGTATAGCATGTTATTAATGGAACTTAGATGATAGAGATGATGGACGGCAAGAAAACGTTCATTTTGATAAGCATGGGGATAAGAAAGCATTTCTTTAAATGATTCAGAGAAAGTGCGATGGATGAGCTCGCAAGCTTTTGGATTGCCGGTGGTGCCTGAAGTAAAGCAGTAAAATGCTGTATCGTTCTGACTTACGGTTACAGAGGGTTTCGAAGAAGGAGAGTTGCCGCTAAAGATTTCTTCAAAAGCTGTTGAGGTATCCATTCCTATGCCAACTACTATCGAAGTGGGGAGTAGATCCTTTTTGGGAAGTGCGTTAGTAAATTCTTGGTCATAGAAAAGTATTTTCGGCTTAGATGTATGGAGGATGCCTTCCAATTCATAAGAGGAGTAGGTAAGGTTTAAAGGGACAACGATTGCTCCTATGCTTAATGCCGCCATCATGATGGTCGGAAAAGGGTGATTGTTTTTACACATTATGGCTACCCGATCACCTTTTTGTATACCTGTTTCCAATAAATAATGTGCCAATTGATTGACTCTTTCGTTATACATTTGAAATGAATAGCGAGTGGACCCACCAACAAGAGCTTCCAAATCAGGTGTTTTTTCAGCGCGAATTTTTAACATTGTGTGTAAGGAATACATCAGATAACCTCATTTCCAAGTTATTTTTTTGCCGAAATGTAAGAGCTGTTTTTATAGATTACTTTTGTTTACGTATCAAATTGTATTTAAAATGTTTGTCTATTATGTATAATTTTACCTTATATAAATGAATTTGTATAGATTATGTAGCTGTTTTTTGGGCTGAAAATACTTTATAAATAAATAATTTTTGAGATAGTTTTCGTATTTCGTGTTCAACAATTCCCGATTGCTTTTGTTTTCGTTGTGTGAATTTCCATTCCCCTGGTGAATCATGCTGAGATTTGAGTTTATTGGACCTTATGCTTTAGTTATAAAGTAACTACGTATGGAAAAGGCCTCAACAAAGGTTAAAAGGTTAACATAACTAAAATATTTGTAACTAAAGATTATCAGCGTTTGGATCGCCGTGAATTATTTTCATGATTTGCTATCCGAATATTATGCTTCTTTTGCTCTTTTTACTCGGTTCCCTCTATAATAGAGGCGGAGGTGTGAGTAGCATGTTAATTTCAGCGACAACCAAACTCTACTATCAAAATCCTTATTGGCGGGAATGTACAGCCACCGTCTTACACCAAGTCACCGATGAATTTCAGAAAAACTGGGTTGCGTTTGATCAAACCATCTTTTATCCAACAGGTGGGGGGCAGCCACACGATACAGGATACATAGGTCAGCATAAGGTACTAGATGTAGAAGAGAGAGAGGGCGTGGTCTGGCATCATATAGAAAGCCCGCTCACTTCAGATCAAAAGCAGATTCAGATGAGCATTGATTGGGATCGACGCTTTGATCATATGCAGCAGCATGCAGGACAACATATTTTATCCGCAGCCTTTGCTGAGGAGTATCGCGCCTCTACCATCGGCTTTCATTTAGGACAAGAAACCTGTACCATCGACTTGGATATAAAAGAATTAACCGAAGAGATGGTAAAAGAAGTGGAAGCCTATGCGAATCAGATCGTATTTGAGAATCGTGATATCATCGCACGTTTTGTACATGAAGAAGAGCTGGAGAAATATCCGTTACGTAAAAAACCTACTGTTGAGGAAGATATTCGTTTAGTGATTATTCCTGACTTTGACTACAATCCTTGTGGAGGGACGCATCCTAATCGCACTGGTGAAGTAGGTCCAATCCTTATTTTGCAGTGGGAAAAGCATAAGGGGCATATTCGTTTAGAGTTTACAGTAGGAAAACGAACAGTAGAGCGATTGCATCATAAGCATGCCCTGTTAAGACAGGTTAGCCGTCTTCTCCAAACAAATGAAGCTGGGTTGCAGGAGGCTGTCTTACGATTACAGGCGGAGCAAGAGGAACTAGCTGATGAGCTGCTGCAAGTAAAAGAAGCGTTGTTCTCCCATGAGAAGGACATGCTGATTCGTCATGCAGAACAATTAGATGACAGACTGTTGATTACGCAACGGTATGAAGAGCGGCCCTTATCTGAGCTACAAAAAATAGCACAGCTTATTACTGGTCAGGAAGCGAATGCAATTGTTCTGTTGATCACAGGTGGAGCGAAGCAGCAATTTGTCTGCGCATGTGGAAAAGAGGCGGATGTTGAGATGAACACGTGGGTAAAGCGCATTCTACCACGGGTCGAAGGAAAGGGTGGCGGGAATGCATTGATTGCACAAGGTGGTGCAGCTTCTCCTTATAACCCAGACCAAATTCATACATATGCACGGGAAGAATTGCAGGCTTTGCTAGAAAAATAGGTTATTGAACGCTTTCATAAAAAGCTATACAATAGAAAGTAGTTTTCGATGAAGAAGGTGTAAATTTATGTCAGAGGGACAAGCTCCAAAAAAAATTAGTCTAGCTGAAGCGATGAAACAACGACTAGCTCAGAAAAAACAACAGGCAAGTGACAAGGATTTTCAAAAAGGAAATCATTCAACTAAAGTGCTAAAGACGCAAAACAACAAGAAGCCTAACAATCAACGTAGAAGAACAGGCGGCTCATAGGAATTCTAACAATTAAAGCTTGGCATGAGCGAATGGAGAAACGCGGAATGTTTCTTGTTCGCTCTTTTACTTTTGAAGGTAAAGCCTATGGCAATCGTGGATTTCATTTGTATACAGTAGCACCATGTTTTTCTTCGATAAGCAGGTATTGCCGAACCGTTTTGCCATTTAACTATTGTTGAATGTTGTCTAATAAGGTAATATTACAATAATGTAAATGGCATATGGATTAGTTATCAATGACATAAAACAATATAAAGACAGGAGTCTAGTGATTATGAGTCTTTTTCTCTCTGTTCTAGGAACAGTTTTTATGGATGTGAAAGGATTTCCGTTTCAAGCATATGAGGCCAAAAACCGGAATCTAGGGAATGTCCAATTTGTTCATGGCGGAGTAGGACGTAACATTGCTGAAAATCTTGGGAGAGCGGGCTGTCCAACCGCTTTTGTATCGGTACTAGAGACGACCGGTATGGGGCCAGACGTTGAGAATCGTTTGAAAGCAGCAAATGTAAGTACGGATTATTCTCATTATACCAAGCATGGTGGAATGGGAATGTGGATGGTTATTTTGGATGAGACTGGAGAATTACAAGGCTCTATTTCTCAAATGCCAGATTTAAAACAGATGGAACAATTGATCAAGGATAGAGGAGAAGAGATTGTTCAAGCCTCCTCACATATTATTACGGAGTTGGACTTAAATCACGAAATCATTTCTCATATCACGAGCTTAGCCAAAAAGCATAACAAACCAATCTATGGTTTGCCAGCTAATATGGAAATCGTGCTTGAGCATCCAGAGCTACTACATGAGTTTGATTGTTTTGTTTGTAATAATTATGAAGCGGACAAAATTTTTGGTATTGATTTTACCAATATGGAAATTGCGGATCAATTGGCAGTACTTACTGACTACATGAATTATTCTGGCTTACAGCAAATGGTTATTACGTTGGGGGAGAAAGGCTCTGTATTCTATGACAAGAAGACGGGAGCGAAAGGGCACCAGCCTGTATTCCCTGTGAATCTAGTTGATTGCAGCGGCGCTGGAGATGCTTACTTCTCTGGGATTGTCATGGGGCTATCCACTGGTTTAACTCTTCAAGAGGCGGTTATATGCGGTACCAGAGTAGCAGGATGGACAATTGAGTCAACTGAGAGCATCTGCCCTGATTTGATGGAGAAAATTGAACAAAATCAAGAGATGCGCGACTTGCTTTTTCGGCATAGATTAGTAGGACAGGCGTAGAAAATAAGGAACTAACCCTTTTGGTTAGTTCTTTTTTTGTAGCATCATTTTTCATAACTCGTCACCAGTTAAGAGCATTATTTACGATAAACCACTTGTCGAATTTCCTTCCTAACCATTAGGCATACTGATTAACAAAAAGGCGATGCCTTGGACAGCGTTAGGAGGCATATAAAAGCAAATGATTGGTTATCAAGTAACCTGGGAGGATGGGGGTCAAATAAAAAAAATACTTGATGATTTCTCCATTCCTTATCGTGTAAAAAACCAGGTAGGTCAGCTCATTTTTTTATTTCCCCAGTTACCTTTTGGAAAAGATGTATTTATTCGTGAAGTATTTTCGCTATATGCCAGTACGCTTTCTTCCCAAAATGAGCGTGGCTAGCTTTACCTTTAGCAGGGGTGGGGTTTCAGCATAGTGTTGCTGGTTCCCCAGCCCTTTTAATATAGCAGTAACATGATCTTAAAAAAGTAGCAAAGAAATTTAATGTAGAAAAAATCCCAAAAAATAAATTAAATTCAACTTTTAAAAGTTTAGTAATACTAAAAAATATAAACTTACTTTTGATTATATATACGCATTACATATAGATTTGAGCATTTTTAAAATATTTTTTTTCAAATTAAGTGAAACTATTTGCCATGTCTTGAGTCTAAACATAGAAGGGAAAGTTATCCAAAAAAACACAAAGGGTAGCAAATGCTTGCCTGATAAAGACCTTTTAAGGGGACAGGCCTTGTATAGGAACTGAAAGGAGCTACAACATGAAAAAAACAAGTTCGATCCTGTCATTGGTGGTGCT